>NZ_MOMO01000146.1:0-14640 GCF_009933855.1 Pseudomonas sp. SG-MS2
GCTGGCAACCAATCGGCTCAACATTATCAACTGACTGTTGCACTTGGAACCTGAGGCCGCCCTTGTCGCGCTCGCTTTGACGGTTATGCTTTTCCCCGGTCTAACCTTTGCCCAGCAGGGTTCTACCACCGCCAAGCCGACTCAGCAGCCAATGAGCGTTGAGCAATTTGATCAGGAAATGGCAAAGGCCCAAGAAAACCTGAAAAAAATGCAGGAACAAATGAGCCTCATCCAGAAAACCACTGATCCAGCGCAGCGCCAGAAACTAATGCAAGATCACCAAGTCATGATGCAGCAAGGAATGCACATGATGAATGGGATGTTGGGGTGCTGCGGCGGCGGCATGATGGGCGGTCACATGATGGGTAACGGCCACAAGATGGGCTGGGGACAGATGGGTAGCCATTACTCCCAGATGACACCTGAGCGGATGAAGCAGCACCAATACATGATGGACAGATACATGGGGATGCAACAAATGATGATGGATCAGATGATGCAGCATCAACAGAACATGGGCACACCGCCTCGCTAAGGAAATCCTGAAAAAGGCTTCCTGATTTGGCAAAGTCACTGGACACCAATCACCGAGCTTACGGCGTTTTGTTATTGGGCTTGCTAGTGGCACTTTCTGCGGCAGGGTTCAAGGTCAGCCAACTGGCGCTAATTTTTGGTGCGCTGGGTGTGGGGATCGGGTTCGGGCTCCAGAACGTAGTGAACAATTTTGTGTCTGGATTGGTGCTTATGTTTGAACGGCCAATTCAGCCTGGCGATCTGGTGGATGCAGCAGGAACCTCAGGCGCGGTACGCGAGATCGGCTTACGAGCCACCACAATTCGCACATCAGATGGCGCCGATGTGGTTGTGCGTAACGGCCTGCTGCTCAACGGCAACCTTGCCAGCCGGACTATGTTTGATAAAAGCAGGCGTATTGATATTCCCATAGGCGTCGCCTACGGCTCTGATCCTTCTACGGTAATAGCAGTATTAAGTGCCGTCCTGAGTGACACACCGGAGTTGGCTGAGCGGCCAGCCCCTTCAGTCATGTTGACTGGCTACGGAGAGGGCGCCTTGAATTTCACGATAAGCGCATGGATGCACGATATCAGCAGTTGGGGGAGGCTGCGCGGCGAGATACTTTCCCGTGTGCTGGCCGCGCTGCAACAGACAGGCGTCTCGGTTCCTTCAAAGCAGCTTGATGGGAATTTGCACACTTCGCAGGATGCAAAACACCGCTGCCTTAACCTGGCTAGGCCGCCGGTGCATCATCGGCGGCTGACTCGATCACATCAAAAGTCAGATCTACGCCTTCCCTGCCTGCTTGAGCAAAGCATGGGTCTCACCGGCCAGATAAGAGACGAACGATTCAGCGCTCATTGCCTTGGCGAAGAACCACCCTTGAGCATAGCGGACGTTGTGGGAGCATAAATACGCTGCTTGCTCTGCGGTCTCAACACCCTCCGCGACTATAGCCAAGCCCAGCGAATCCGCCATGTCGATCAAGTGGTCGATGAGCGACGCTGCCGCCCGTGGTTGTGAAATACCATCAACGAAAGATTTATCGATTTTCAGGATATCCAGCGGTAGCTGTTGGAGGTTCTGCAGGCTCGAATATCCAGTTCCGAAATCGTCCAGTGCCCTCACATAACCCAACGCGCGGGCTTTGCTCATGGTCTCCTTCGCCGGTATCAAATCCATGAACCCCGTCTCGGTTGCCTCTAGCCAAATCTGGGAAGGGTGGACACCGGCTTTCGCCCTTATCTCATCCAGGACATCCATGAAGCGTCCGCTGCTCACGTCGGATGCTGCCAGGTTGATGGCGACATGCATTGAGCGATCTGCCACAAGCACATTTCTCAGGTCGCGTATCACCTGGCTCATGACCTGCTCAGTAATGGCTTGGATAAGACCGCTCTTTTCTGCCAGGGGGATGAATACGTCAGGTGGCACTGTCCCATGACCGGGCTTTACCCACCGTATCAATGCCTCCGCCCCCACGCATCGCCCCTGCTCAAGCTCAATAATAGGTTGATAATGCACCACGAACTCATGCCGCTTCACCGCGCGCTCAAGGGCCGCCACGGGAGATAGACGCCGCTTCGATATTCGCACGACCCCGAGCACCGCTAAGCCTGCAAGCAATGCGCCGAGCGGGAGCATGTAGGCCGAGTGCCACAGAAGAATACTCAACAGTTCAGCGCGGGGTATCGCTGCAATCGCTACCCAGGAACCTTGGCGGATGGATGTATAGAGGTAGCCCTCTCTAAGACCTCGGGTCGGGCCCATGTGCGCCAGCGTGACGATGGTTTCGCTTCCTTGGCTGCTGGCACGTATGAGATCGCCGTTAGCCGTCGCTATCGCAAGCCTGACACGATGATCGAACAGCACATCCAACAATTGCTCCGAATCAACAAGCACGTTGAAGGCGGCGTATTCCAGAGCCATCAGTGGCTTGGCAGACTCCAAGAGGGGTGACACCCCTATCGATATTTTCACGCCATCGTCGGTCGTAAAATCCGCAGGAAGTGCGTCGATTTTTTTACCGATCATCCCCCAAGAGCCACATACGAAAATGTCCTCCTGCACGTAGCCTACTGACTTCACTGAAAGGGTATTGACCGCAACCAGACGCATCTGGTCGATGCTCTCCGGACTGCAAGGAAGCAGGTCGCTGGACGCAACTGACTTCAGGGCAGTTGAAGCTTGAAGGAGTGTCGCCTGGGCACGCTGGGACAATAAACCAGCAATGTCTTCTAGCTGGCGCTCGGTGCTATGGAGTGTCAGCAGCCATCCGACCCCACCCATCACGCCCAATGCCAGGCAAGTGACGAGAACACTCGCAATAACGCCCTGCCAGATCACAGACGACCGCATTGGCCCCGCCTAGGTTATGAGAAAAAGGAAATAGTGCTCGAAATTTAGAACGATAGCTTAACGCGACAAAACGAGACTGGCTGCCGCGGGTTTGGCGATCAACCCTCGTTAGGCACAGACGTCAAGAATTCAACCCAGAGGAGGATAATCCTGTTTTCCAATCACTCCCCAAGGGATCAGTCAATTCTGAAGCTGATCTTGTATGGCACAGCCTCACCCCGCCTGGCGGATGCGCGCATCTGAAACACCTGCACCTTGTGCTTGCCCGATGCCGGTAGTGCTCCAGTCCAATCCGAGCCATTACCACCGCTACCCAATGCGCTGGACTGTCCCGGTTGATCTCCTGTCGCGAACACATTGACGTTAGCGTTGCTGTTGCCGGTGATCTGCACAGTCATGCGCTGGCCCGACTTCGCTGCCAACGTGTATTCGACAACGTCGTAGCCTTTGAGGATGCCATTAGCCTGGGCGCTATGGGCTCTTTTCACGAAGCTCACCGGTACCTTCGAGCAAGATTCCGCCTGGCGTGTGTAGAAAAATACGCCGCTCGTTAAGGCTTGGGATCTCATTTGTTCTTTAAGTAACCCCAAGGTGCTCAAGTTTTGCTCTGAACATGTCGTAGTCCCCATGCGAAAACCGACATGATCAATGAACTCTGCTGCTCGTAGCAGTCCATGGCCACGACTCTCAATGATGTGAACTAGAGGCAGGCCATCGCTGTATAATCAATGGCCTGCGATGCCGTTGATTTCGGTGGGACGACGGCCATCCTCCAGATCAAAAACTCGCATCATGAAATCGCGAGTCCCTCTGAGGTCTTGGGTACGCAGAGTGACGTGATCGATAACCATGACAGGTTCCTCATTAAGTCAATGAAGTAACGATACCGGATGATTTACCTCGCGTAGAATCCAGCTAAAAGCGCAATCATATTCAGGGAAATCCGGATAATGCTCCTCGAGAATCTGGCACTGTTTTTGTTGATCGTCGAGAAAGGTGGGTTGTCCGCCGCAGGCCGTGAGATAGGGCTTTCGCCGACGTCTGTCTCGGAGCGGCTAGGGGCGCTGGAGAAGCATTACGGGGCGACATTGCTGACCCGCACCACCCGCTCGATCAGCCTGACTGACGAGGGGCGAATGTTGATGGATGGCGCGCGTCGAATGCTTGCAGACGCTGAAGAAATCGAGAGCAATATCAAACTGGGGACAGAGCGTATTTCCGGTCTCATACGGCTGAGCGCACCTGTTGACCTGGGGCGAAACCGTATCGTGCCCATCCTGGATCAATTTCTCGAAGATAATCCTAACGTCAGCCTGGATCTGAATTTGACTGACGGTTTTCTGGATCTTGCTGGACAAGGCATCGACTTTGCCATTCGCTATGGTGCGTTGTCTGACAGCACGCTGCGTGTTCGAAAACTCAGCGAGGGGCGGCGTGTTGTGTGTGCATCACCGGCCTATCTGAGTGTTCATGGAACGCCGCAACATCCATCTGAGCTGGCCCAACAGCAATGCATCCTGATGCGCTTCGGCGCCAACATCCATCGTGAATGGCAGTTCCGCGCTGACGGTCGCTCTTTCAAGGTTTTGGTTTCGGGTAGACGTATCGCCAATGACGGCGATCAGGTGCGCCAGTGGTGTCTGGCAGGTCATGGTATTTGCATCAAGTCGTATATCGATGTGCGCGATGACTTGGAAGCGGGTCGACTGATAGAGGTGCTGGAGACCTACTCTTTACAAGGTGTGGACTTGCAAATTGTTTACCCGTCCGGCCATGTGCTGCCGCGACGCGTGAAACTGCTGATGGACGAAATCTCCTCGAAGCTGCCGACTTGAGCCGCTTCAAGGAGATTTATTCTGGTTCGCCGGGCTTGATGCTTCAGCCCTGCTTAGACCAGGCAGGAAAGTCGGAGTAACCTCGTTCGGTACCGCCGAACAACTCGGCACCTTCCAGGCCGGCTAACGGGTAGCCCTTCTCCAGTCTCAGGGGCAGATCCGGGTTGGCAACGAATTTTCGACCGAAAGCGACAAAGTCGGCATAGCCTTTCCTCAGCACCCAGTCTGCCAATTCCAGGTCATATTTGCCGGCAACCACAATGGCGTTGCGAAAGCGCTCACGCACAGCCTGACGAAACTCTTCTGGAAATTTGGGGGCATCATCCCAGTCCGCCTCGACCAGATGCAGGTACGCAATTCCTTTCTCCTGCAAGTAGGTAGCCGCCTCCAGAATTGTCGGCAGAATGTCCGGGCAAGCCATGCCACGCGCGGTCAGAAATGGAGCAACACGAATCGCAGTGCGGTCGGCACCCACTTCATCGATCACGGCATCCATGACCTCTTTAAGAAAACGCAGGCGGTTTTCCCGCGAGCCGCCGTATTCATCTGTGCGCACGTTAGAGGTGGTGCGCATGAATTGGTCAATCAGGTAACCGTTGGCACCATGCACCTCCACGCCATCGAAACCTGCCGCCATGGCGTTACGCGCTGCTTTGCGGAAGTCGTTGACGACGTCGTGTATTTCGTCACGACTCAGTGCTCGCGGCGTTGGACATTTGACCATGCTCCCAACACCCGTTGATGGATCTACTTTCCAAATGCTGCCGTCAAATGGGATTGCAGACGGCGCAACGGGTAACTCCCCATCATGGAAGTCCGGATGCGACATCCGCCCCACGTGCCACAGTTGCAGAAAGATACGACCACCAGCAGCGTGTACCGCATCGGTCACCAAACGCCAGCCAGCGACCTGTTCGTCGCTGTAAATGCCAGGGGTATAGGAATAGCCCTTGCCCTGCGGGGAGATCTGCGTGGCTTCGGTGACGATAAACGCAGCCGATGCACGCTGCGAGTAGTAAACCGCGTTCATGGCGTTAGGGATGTCGCCTGGCTGAGTGCTGCGTGAGCGAGTCATTGGTGCCATGACCACACGGTTAGGGGTGTGCAATTTGCCAACGGAACCTGGGGTAAACAATGTGGACATCAGCGTCTCCTCGTATAGCGTCAGTGAATTTTCTGGGCACAGAGTAGCCTGACGAGGATTTCTGATAATCAGCCAGAAACTGGAAACATATTACGGTCGATCCGGACAATCCAAGAGTTATGTGGCCAACTTTGGCTTCAGAATAAGCAGGCCGCCATACGTGAGGCAACCGTTCATAAACTTCCCCGCGCGTTGTGTCGGTAGACGAGTCAGCACATCCTTCAGGTAAGCATAAGGATCATGCCCGTTGAGCTCTGGATGACCATGGCCACCTCTTCGAGTTTTTCTGGGCGTCGCTCGACAATCTTCCCTATGCCGACTGTCATCCGGTCTTCCAGCGAGCACTGGAGTATTTATGCGAAACACTGAAAACGTCCGGTCATTGGGGGGGAGGGGCGAATGGACGGTAATCGTTCCCACGATTCAATTATTCTCGCTCAATCTGCTTCCAATTAACGAATGCCGCTAATGCTGGTATAGAGATTGCTGCAAACGTATTTGCCAGCAGGAGCCGTCCCATGCAACTCAGCCGTGCCAATCTGGCCGACTTCGTCTACTTCCTGGCCATCGTCCGCCACCAGAGCTTCAACCGGGCCGGGCTTGAGGTGGGCATCAGCGCATCGGCGCTTAGTCATGCGATCAAGGGGCTGGAGACTCGCCTTGGTGTTCGCCTGCTAAACAGAACCACCCGCAGCGTAACCTTGACCGCCGCCGGCGAAGAGTTGCATACGCTGATCAGTGGGCCTATCGATGAAATCGGCCAGGCGATGGAGGTGCTCAATCGCTACCGCGATGAGCCTACCGGGCGTATTCGTTTGAATACCTTGAGCGATGGCGCGGACTTGCTGCTCGGCCCCGTATTACCCCTTTTCAATGACCGCTACCCCGACATCGAAATCGACCTGACGGTAACCAACCGTTTGGTAGATGTGATTGGTGGTGGGCATGACGCGGGCATTCGTTACGGTGGAACGGTGCCGGAAGACATGATTGCCCAGCGCCTGTCGCCGGACATCCGCTGGGTGGTGGCGGGCACTGCCAACTACCTTCAGCGCTTTGGCGAGCCGAAACATCCGCAGGACTTGCTTAAGCACCGTTGCTTACGCATTCGCCTGGGCAATGACCGTATGTACGACTGGGAATTCGAGAAAGATGGTGAGCAGTTGTCCATCGCTGTTCCGGGTGCGATCACCATTGATGAGACGCGCATTGGCGTGTCATTGATTCGTCATGGCGCGGGGTTGATGTACGCACCGGAGCCAGTGATTGCGCCGCTGGTGGCCAGCGGCGATTTAGTAAGGGTGCTGGATGACTGGTCCAGCGTTGCGCCGGGTTTTCACATGTATTACTCGAGCCACCGGCAATTGCCGGTGGGCTTGCGGCTGTTGATTGACCTGATTCGCGAGGTGCAGCCGTTGGGGCCGATCAGCCCCTGATCAGGCCAGTTTGGTTTTGCTGAAACACCGCAAGCAGGCGAAGCGCGCCTGTTCTCAATGAAAAGAGTCATTTGCCCGGTTTCCTCCCGGCACCACCAGGCCCTGCCAAGCGCGCTCGGCGAGTAAGCGGTAGCGTTTTTGAGGTCAGCTTTCGTGGCGGTTGGCGAACACATCTTTGACGACCGGCACGGCAGAAAACACGTTTGGCCAGCCTGCATAGAACGCCAGCTGCGTAAGCATTTCAGCGGTCTCTGGCTGGGTCAGGCCGTTGTCCATTGCGCGATTGAGATGGTAGGTCACCTGGGCCACCTGGCCGTTGGCAATCAGGGCGCTGACGGTGATCAGGCTGCGGTCGCGGGGCGCCAGATCGGGCCGCAGCCACAGGTCATGGAACAGCGCCTCGCCGGTGTAGTGCACCAGCCCAGGTGAGACGGGGCCGACATTGTTTGCAACCGCTTGCGCCCGCACGTTCTCGGCGGCTTCGTTGATGGGCAGCCGCGTAGGTGCAACCGGCGGTAGCTGATCAGCCCCGATCCCTCGGCTGGCAAATACCGCTTTGGCAGCTGCCACGCTGGCAGTGGCATTGGCCCAGCCGGAATAGAAGGCCAGATGGTTGATCAGTTCGGATAGCTCAGCCGGTTTCACGCCGTTATCCAGGGCTAGATTCAAGTGATACGCCAACTCTACGGTCTGGTTACGGCTGATCAAAACCGCGACTGTGATCAGGCTGCGGTCGCGGGGTGAAAGGCCTGGTCGCTTCCACACTTCGTTCAGCAGCAACATCTCGGTGTTGTGCGCCAAGGCGGGCGAGACTGCGCGAACGTCGTCCAGGCTCGGTGCGACGGGGCTTTGCGCAATGCCGGTGGGTGTAGTTTTGTCGGCGGTAGAGCAGGCGGCCAACAACAGGGAAAACGAGGCGAGGGCGGTCTTTAGCAGTTTCATTCGGCGGCCTCGTATTGCGCCTCGCTGACGGGTTCCAGCCATTCGACGTTCTTGCCGTCGAGGGCCTCTTGAATGGCCATATGAGTCATGCCGGTAGTAGCCGTTGCGCCGTGCCAGTGTTTGACGCCCGGGGGCGTCCAGATCACATCCCCCGGTTTGATCCGCTGTTTTTTACCGCCCGCTTGCTGCACCCAGCCGGTACCGGCGGTAACCACCAGGGTTTGCCCCAGCGGGTGGGTGTGCCACATTGAGCGTGCGCCCGGTTGGAAATTGACGTAACCAGCGGAAACCCTGGACGGCGCACGGGCTTGGAAAAGCGGGTCGATACGTGCGCTGCCGACAAAGCTGGTGGCCGGCCCGTTGATGGAAGGCTGTTCACCGTTCCTTACAACCAGCATGGTTTGATCGGGTGCAGGGCCGGAGGCGATGGCCGCCGCCGGGATCAGAACACTAGCCAGGGCAAACCCAGCAACGATTTTTGGCATCAGTAGGCTCCTGAGGTGATGGCCGATTCAGTGGCCAAGTTAGTGCAGCGCAAGCGCGGTGACTACCGGCCTCAGGTCGCATGAAGTTGTGAGTAGGGCTCATCAATTGCTGAAGCAGCCTGATTATATGTTCACTTACTCATGAGCTTGGCTCATCGGAACATCCTGTCTTCTCCGGCTAGTCCGCACGCCCTTGGCTGAATATGCTGCTAACCATCTGGTTAAATCTTTGTAACGGAGATCATCCATGAGCTTTGAATTTCGCAACCAAGTCGCACTGGTCACCGGCGCGGCGTCCGGCATTGGCTTGGCACCGCCAACGCCGCTGCCCACAGCCACTGAGGAAACAGGATGAAAATTCCGACCTTGATAGGGGCCTGCGCAGTGGCTTGCTTAACCGCCGCTCAAGCGCTTGGAGAAGATATGCAGACGGTAGTGCGCATTGCCCAGCTTGAAATAGACCCAGCCAAACTGCAGGCATACGAGGCGGCGGTTAAAGAGGAAATGGCCGAGTCGATCCGCCTTGAGCCTGGCGTGCTGGCCATCTATTCGGTGGCGGAGAAAGACCAGCCGAACCGGCTGCACTTCTTCGAGATATACGCGAGCGATGAAGCCTATCGGAGCCATATTGCCTCAGCGCATTTTCAGAAGTACGCGGCGGCGACCCAGTCGATGATTCTTTCAAAGCGATTGATCGAGACCACGCCCGTCCAACTGAGCGCCCAAGCTGGAAAGTGAGGGTAGGGGGTGGTTCGGTGAAGCGAGAACGGCCAGACATATGGCTAATGCCAAGCGCTGATGAATGGCCGCTATTGGAAGCCGTCGCCCACGAAAGTCAGCTACCAGTCAGACTGGCGCTTTTGTCTGGCGAGCGACCTGTGAAAGGCCTACCGTGGCGTCACCACGACCGAAGGTCCGGTGCAGGCTGGCGGAAACCTCGTGTGAGCCAGGTGAGATAGAGCACGCCGAGGGTAAGCCAACAGAGCCCAATGACGATCGCGGTCACACTTAGCTGGCTCACCAGATACAGGTTTACGCACATGCCCAGCAGTGGAAACAACAGGTAGCTCACAAGCCCGAGGCGCTGGCGCTGGCGCCGGCGAGCGCGGTAGAAGTAGCAGATGACGCACAGGTTCACCGCGGTGAACCCAAGGAAGGCACCGAAGTTGATGAAGGAAGTTGCCATTTCGAGCGTGAGGTTCAAACCCAACAGCCCGATTGCGGCGGTGAACAGTAGGTTGAACACGGGGGTCTTGGTCTTCGGGTTGAGCGTGCCGAAGAACGGTTTGGGCAGTAGGTCGGCCCGGCCCATGAAGTAAAGCAGACGGCTGGTACTGAGTTGCACGATGAGGCCCGAAGCGAAACCGGAGATGATCAACCCGAGGTTCAGCCAATCCGCAAATATCTGCCCGCCCACTTCGACGGACATGAGATAAGCAGCGATCTGGGCGTCTTCAAATACGCCGCCGGGATGGACCAGTTGCATGATGTACGCCACCAACGCAAACAGCAGGCCTGCCGTTGCCATCACCAGCACCACGGCTCGTGGGATGTTGCGCTTCGCGTGGCGAGATTCCTCGGCCATTGTAGTGACCGCATCGAAACCCAGGTAGGAATAGGCCGCCACGGCCGCCGCTGCCGACACACCAAGGAAGGTACTACTGGCGTTCCATAGTGGCGCGGTCAGGGACACCGGAGACTGATGGGCGAGGTGGAAAACGCACAGCACCACAAACAGCAACACAAGAGCGATGCCCAGCCCTGTCAGCAATTTGTTTGTCCGGTCGGCAAGGCTAAGCCCCAGGACGTTCACCAGCGTGGTCAGGCCAATATTGACCAGCATCCAACCCCAGAATGGTATGGCAGGGAATTGCACATTGAGAAAAACCGATTGTACCAACCAGGCGACCATGGGCATGAACAGATAGTCCAGCAACACCAGCCAACCGACCAGAAACCCCAATTGACCGCCCAGCATTTGCCGGGCGTAAAAATAGGCGGACCCGGAAACGGGAAACAGCCTGGCCATCTTGGCGTAGCTCAATGCCGACAACAGCATGGCGCCGGTGGCCAGCAAGAAGGCGGTCGGCGCCGTGCCGGCGCTGCCCTGGGCAATGACGCCGAAAATGACCAGCACCAGGCTGGGCGCCATGTAGGCCAGACCGAACAGCACTAACGAAGTCAGACCGAGGCTGGCGGTCAATTTGACGGGTTTATCGGCCATGTCAAAGCTCCCTTTCGAGCATGAACGGGGGGACGGCGAAGAGGGGGAGCTTGCGGGCCCCGGTAGCTACATTGATCACGGTGGTGTTCCTGTTGTTGATGACGCAGATGCAACCGGTCCGGGCTGCATCCACCTTCAGGTTTCGTTCAATAGCGGTAGGAGACGAACATCTCGAATGCACTGAAATCGTCGTTGCCGTAGGTTTCTCGGGCGGCTGCAAGGGGCTTGACCCAGCTGTAGGACACGCTGGTGTAAACGCTGGCTGTCGGGGTCCATTCGACGAACACCACGTTTTCGTCTGCGAAGCGTCGATCGCTGACGGCCCCACCGTTGAGCACTTTTTCATCCAGGCTGAACTGGTAATGAATACCGCCCAGGTTCACCGTGGGTGTCAGGTGGGTGCGTAGTGTCCACTGGCTTACGCGTTCGTTGCTGTTGAACAGCAGATAGTTACCGACGACATCGCCAATCAGCCAGGTACCCCAGTCGACGTAGCCTTTGCTGAGCGGGTCCCAGGCTTTCTGCCTGTTGTCGCTAGGGTCGTCGTCGCCGGAGAAGGCGGCATAGCGATAGCTCAGCAGTGGCTGTAGGGGCACGGAGGAAAAGGCATAGCCTGCCTGGGCGTACCAGGCGCTGGCGTCGTAGTCGACACCGTCGCCCGCACCACGCTGGACAGCGTATTCACCCTTTAACGTAAGGTCGTCCACCAACGGCACCTTGCCTTGCAGCGCCCGCAGGTTGTAAACCTGCATTCCCTCACGCGGGGTCAACCTGTCGGCCTTGCGTGCCAGGGCGTTGACCTTCATCGCCATGGCGCCCAGGGTTACCGTATCGACCACGCTATAGTCGATATTCAGGCCGTTCATGCGAAAGTCACCCAGGTCGTCATCCGTGCGCAAGCTGAATGCCTGAGCGCTGAGCGAGCCATGGCTGTAACCCAGCAGCGCGGAGTCGCGGAAGGCAGTGCGTGGGCCTATCCAGTAGGCGGCATCGTCGAAGAGGTCGAGGTTGCCGTCCATGACGATGAAACCGGTGCCGACCTTGTAGTCCTGGCGCCCGGCGCTGAACGACCAGCCCCCTTTGCGCACCCCGCCATAGAAGGCTTCGATGGACAGCCCGTGATCGGAGCTGCGGGTGTAGCCGCCAGCATCGCCGTCGCCAAAGGTAGCAGCCCCTACCGATGATGCGCCGCCGAACACTTCAAGATCGGGGCTGATCTCATAGCGCAGGGTGGCGCCGGGCTTCAGGTACATTTCCTGCCAGACAGCCCGCTCGCCGGTATTGCGGCCATTGCGCAGGTCCATGCGCCCGGCACCGAAATTGACGTTGCTGGCGCTGATGCTGGCTAAGCCTGCGGCCAGTGTTGCTTCCCCTTTGATGTCACCAGCCTCGAAGGCATACCCGGCAAACGCGCAGGGGCTGAGTAAGGCGCCAAGCGCCGAAAACGCCCGCACGTGGGTGATGAAGGACATGCTGAATTCTCCCGATTCTTCTTGTTGTAATGACAAACCCGGCGATTCGCGCGCGCACTTTCCCCTCCGGGACCTGAAGGCCCGGAACGAAACAGGGGGGGCGCGTGGCGTGTTTCGCCTCGTTGCAGGGGGGCGTCAGCCGAAGCCTGGGTCTCGATGCACTTCCTGGCCTTCCAGCAGCGTGAGCAAGACCTGGGCCTGGGCGATCTCGCCGGGCGCGATTTCAAACAGGTTGCGGTCAAGCACGATCAGGTCGGCGTACTTGCCTACGCTCAGGCTGCCGGTAAAGTCGTCTCGCCAGGCGGCGTGGGCAGCATTGATCGTGTAACCACGCAGTGCATCCTCAATGCAGATGCGGTGCTGCGGGTTGTGCACCGGGTCGTCGGGGCCTGCATTGGGTGCCTGGCGCGTGACGGCCGCTTGGAGGATCTGGAACGGGTCATAGGTACTCACGCCCCAGTCGCTGCTCATCATGCAGGTCACGCCTTTACGTACGAACGCGCCGATGGGGAAGATCCATTGGCTGCGTTGCTCGCCTAGCATGGCGTAGGCGATGGCGTCGGCTTCAGGCTGCGGCTGAGCCCACAAAGGCTGGAAGTTGGCCAGGATGCCCAGGGTGGTGAAGCGAGAGATGTCGACGGGGGCCACCACTTGCAGGTGAGCGAGCTGGTGACGCGAATCCCATTCGCCATTCTGTTGGCGAGAGTAGTCAATCCCATCCACGGCCGCACGTACGGCACCGTCGCCGATGGTGTGTATGTGCAATTGGAACCTTTCCCGGTCGAAGGCTGCGAAATACTCGTTGATCTGCGCCTGGGTGAACATCAGTTCGGCGTTGCCACCCGTGTCGCTTCGCGGCTCCAGGAACACCGCCGTGCCGCTTTCCAGCACGCCGTCGAGGAAGAACTTGGCCGAGTGCATGCTCACCCGGTCGCCCTGGTAGGTGTCGCGCAGGTCCTTCAGTTCGCTAAGCTGCTCGTCCAGCGGCTTGTGCGCGAACACCTTGGAGGTGGCACGCACGCGCAGGGTCAGGTCACCACGCTCATGGGCGGCCTGGTAGTTCTTCATGTAATTGCGGTTGACCATGGCATCCAGAATGCCAGTGATGCCCCGACGGTTGAACTCCTTGCTGTAGTGCTGCATGGCCTCCAGGTATTCCTCGTCTGTGTACCCGGGGGCGATACGATTCATTGCCCAGATCGCATCCTCCAATAGCCACCCCTTGGGCGCACCGTCGGCGTTGCGCACATAACTGCCGTTCTGCGGTTCGGGGCTACCCGGCTGCACACCGGCAACTTCGAAGGCTGCGCTATTGGCCCAGCCATTGTGGTAGTCGTTGGCCAGCATGAGTGCCGGGCGACTGCCCGTCACACTGTCGAGCAGCTCCTTGGTGAGCACGTCCGGGCCGAACAGGCTGGAGGAAAAGCCGACGCCACGAATCCAGGTCTTGTCGGGATGGCGTTCGACGAACTCGCGGATACAGCTCAGCAGTTCATCAAGGGTGGTAGCGGCATACAGCGAGGCATTGTGGTAAAGGTCGGCGCTGCTCAGCTGAAAGTGTACGTGGGTGTCTTGCAGGCCAGGCAACATCAGCCGCCCCTGTGCGTTGATTCGGCGGGTTTCGATGCCCGCCATGCGTTCGATATCGACGTTGTCACCCACAGCGACGATGCGCCCCTGATGCACAGCGATGGCCTGAGCCCTGGGCAGGTTCGGGTCCATGGTGTGGATGTCAGCGTGGGTGATGATCAAGTCTGCTGAGATAGTCATGCGAACTCCGGTCAAACGGATTTTTATAATGCGAACGATCAGCGGCGCGACAATCAAGTGCCGCTCTTGACTTTGCTCCAGAGCCGAGTACGCACGCGCTCCAGTTTGAGCGGCAGCGTTTCGAGCGGGTACAGCGTTGCCATTACTTCTTTCGAGGGGTAAACCGCCGGGTTGTCGCGCAGTTGCGGATTGATGAGAGCCGTGGCGTCCTTGTTGCCATTGGGATAGCCGACATAATCGGAGCTTTTGGCAATCACTTGCGGGCGCAGCATGTAGTTGATGAAGTCATAGCCCTGCTGCGGGTGAGGAGCATCCTTGAGCAACACCATGTTTTCAAACCAGACCGGCGCGCCTTCTTTCGGAATGCTGTAGGCCAGTTTGACGCCATTGTTGGCATGGGCGGCCTCAGGTTCCAAGTGCAACAGTCAGTTGATAATGTTGAGCCGATTGGTTGCCAG
>NZ_MOMO01000003.1:0-14709 GCF_009933855.1 Pseudomonas sp. SG-MS2
ACTGAAACCCGCGTCGGCAGGCCTTCGCCTGCCACCGGTGAAGACTGCATCTGCACCAGTTGCGCACGAAAACCGGGCGTGACGATGTTGGCCAAGTTGTTGGCGACTACCGCCTGTTGCTCGAGTGCCTGGTTCGCCCCGCTCATGGCGGTGAAGAGCATCCGGTCCATGGTGTCAGGAACCGATGTTCACGGCTTGCTGCAGCACTTCGCTCTGGGCGGTCACCGACTTGGCGTTGGCCTGGAAGGTACGCTGGGCGATGATCAGGTTTACCAGCTCGGCGGTAAGGTCGACGTTGGAGTCCTCGGTGGTGCCACTGAGGATCGAGCCTAGCGACCCGCTGCTGGCAACGCCCAGCAGCGCTTGGCCCGAGGCGGTGGTGGCAATCCAGGTGTTGTCGCCATTGGCCTGCAGACCATTTTCGTTAGAGAAGCTGGCCAACTGGATCTGGTCGATTTCCTGGGTTTGATCGTTGGAGTAGGTAGCGATCACAGTGCCGGTGTCATCGATGGTGAAACTGATCAGGCTGCCCGAGGTATAGCCGTCCTGGGAGATGCTCGATACTTCGGAGTCGTTGCCGAACTGCGTGGTACCGGTCAGGTCCAGCGCGATGGACATCGTCGCCGCACCGTTGGCCGGGTCGTAGGTATAGGTGCCTGTTTCGCCGCTGGTGATCAGGCCGCTAGAGCTGAAGGTAACTGTCTGGCTCTCGCTCAGCAGGTTGCCATCGATGGCACTGTGGATGTCCCAGGTGTTTTCGGCGGTTTTGCTGAAGTACAGCGTCGAGGTGTGGCTGTTGCCGAGCGAGTCGTAGACCGTGGCCGTGGTCGAATAGGAATAGGTCGATGCATCGGTGGCATCGAAGGTATCGGTAATGATGTCTTCGCTGGCATCAAGGTTCAGCTCTGCATCCAGTTCCGTACTGGCGCTGGCCTGCATACCGCTGGTGGGGATCTGGATCACGCCATTGGCACCAAGCAACTGGTCGCCGGCCGAGTTCACCAGGTAGCCGTCGGCTGTCAGCGTCAGCTGGCCGTTACGCGAGTAGACGGTCTGCGTGCCATCGGTGAAGGTGAAGAAACCGTCGCCATTGATGGCCAGGTCCAGGCTGTTGTCCGTGGTGGTCAGGCTGCCTGACTCGAAATTCTGCACGACACCGGACACCGTTGTACCCAGGCCCACATCGGCCCCTGAGTAGACGTCGGCGAACTGCACCGTAGAGCTCTTGAACCCCACGGTCTGCGAGTTGGAGATGTTGTTGCTGACGACCTCCAGGTCGGTGGATGCGGCGGTCAGGCCGCTGAGCGCTTGGGAAAAGCCCATGGTTGTTCTCCGTGATTAGGGTTCAAAGCACCAGCTTGATGTCGCCGAGGCCGACGTTGTCGTTGACGCCGCCCAGATCGTGCGCAACCTCGTCGCTGCTGTCGGTGGTCACACCGGTCACCAGGGCGTATTTCAGTGCGGTTGCGGTCACGCTGGCGTCATCGCTGGTCGCACTCACGGTGAAGGTGTAACTGCCATCGGCGGCAGTCGTGCCGTCGTCCTGCACACCGTCCCAGTACAGGGCCTGAGTACCGGCGCTCATGTCGCCTGCGTCCAGCGTGGCGACCACGTTGCCGCTGCTGTCCGAGATGTTGATGGTGACGCTGTCCGCATCGCTGCCCAGGCTGACGCCGAAGGCGGTGGCGACGCCGCTGGCCACCTGGATGCTGTCGCCTTCGATCAGCACGCCGTTACCGACCAGAGCAGAGGCCTGCAGGGTCTCCGATGCGCTGATCTGGCTGGAAATACCCTCCAAGGTGCTGGTCACTTCTTCGATGCTGCTGATGGTGCTGATCTGCGCCAGCTGCGTGACCATCTCGCTGTTGTCCAGCGGGTCGGTGGGGTCCTGGTTCTGCAGCTGGGTGGTCAGCAGTGTGAGGAACTGGTCTTGCAGCTCGTCAGCGCTGGAGGCTGTGCTGTCGCTGGTGCTGCTGGTGCTGTTCATGGTCGAGAGGACCGAACTTGCGATGGTGCTGGTCATGGTCAGGCCTCGCCAAGGGTCAGGGTCTTGAGCATCAATTCTTTGCTGGCGGCCATGACTTCGACGTTGGCCTGGTAGGAGCGCGAAGCGGAGATCATGTTGACCATCTCGCCTACGGGCTCGACGTTGGGCATGGTCACGTAGCCCGATTCGTCGGCCAGCGGGTCGCCGGGGCGGTACTCCTGGCGCATGGGCGAGCCGTCCTCGATCACCTGGCTCACCCGCACGCCGCCCACTTCGCTGCCGTCCTGGTACTGGGTCTCGAATACCACCTGGCGGGCGCGATAGGCTTCGTTGTCCGGGCCGCTGGTGGTGTCGGCGTTGGCCAGGTTGCTGGCGGTCACGTTCATGCGCTCGGACTGTGCGCTGAGCGCCGAGCCGGCGATGTCGAAAATACTGAACATGGACATGCGGTTTACCCCGGGTTATTCGGATTGCATCGCGTTCTTGAGCGACTGCAGGCGGTTGTTCAGGAAGGTCAGGCTGGCTTGGTAGCGGACGCTGTTGTCGGCGAACTGTGCGCGCTCCCGGTCCATATCCACGGTGTTGCCGTCAAGGCTTGGCTGGTCTGGCACGCGGTACAGCAGTTCATGCACCGAACTGCTGCCGCTGGAGGCATGCAGATGACGGTCAGAGGTGGTGGCCAGGGACATGCTGCTGCGCGAGCGGCCCTGGTTCAGGGAGCTGGCCAGTTCGGTGGCGAAATCGAAGTCCCGGGCGCGGTAGTTGGGCGTGTCGGCGTTCGCGATATTGTTGGCCAGCACTTGCTGGCGCTCAGCGCGCAAGCTCATCGCGTCTTGCGCAAAGCGCAGCTCGTTGTCGAGTTTGTCGATCATGCCTGCGGCCCGTGCCATCTGTTGAACGGCGTGCAGAGTAGAGGGGATGAGCATGGGGCAAAGGCCGGAACAGACCGCTATTTGGCGAGCAATTCGACCTTTGCGTTGTTGCAGAGCTGCCTAGAATGCTGCGCCTGAAACTCTACAAGAGGCATCGGCTCGATGACCGGACCACTTACCGTAGGTGCTGGCCTGGCGCGTATCTGCCGGTCGCTGGGGATGCTGTTGTGCCTGGCCCAGGCCAGTGCCGCGTTCGCTCAGGACGATGCGCTGCAGGCTCGGGTTAGGCAACTGATCGAACCGCGACTGCCGGCGGGTAGCCGCCTGACGCTGCTGGACATCGGCCAGCCGGTCTCGCGAATCAGTGCCTGTGCCGTACCCCGACCCTACCTGGTGCACCCGCGCCGCCTGCCCGTCGGGCGTGTAGCGATGGGCGTGCGTTGCGCAGGTCAGGATGGCGTGCTCGGCTACCTGCAGGTGACGGTCAGCGCCGTAGGCAGCTATGTCGTGAGCGCACGCAGGATCAAGGCAGGCGAGGTCATCCAGGCCAATATGCTGATCAGCCGGCGCGGGCCGCTGCAAGATCTGCCCCAAGGCAGTGCATTGCGCGCCGAGCAGGTGGTCGGCCGGCAAGCTGCTCGTGGCGTGGAGCGCGGCGCCGTGCTTGCGCTCAAGGGGGTTCGCGAGCGCTGGCTGGTTGAGCGCAACCGCCCCGTGGTGTTGCGCGCGCAGGGGGCGGGGTTCACCCTCAGCCGCAATGGCAAGGCCTTGGACAATGGTGGCCTGGGTAACAGGGTGCGTGTACTGGGCGGCGACGGCCGAATGCTCGATGCTCAGGTCGTTGGCAAGAACGAACTGCTGCTGCGCTACTGATTTTTTGTCAAAAACCTATCGCCGGCCAAAGGTGGCGCGTACGGATGCCGATAGTGTTCAAACCACAGCCAACGAAGCCTCTATCGTGAAAATCATAAGCTCCCCGCTCACCAACCTCCTTCCCTCGACCGATGCCAACCTGGCGGGCGCCGCTACAGCCCGCGTTGCCTCGCAGGAAATGGATACGCTGCCCGAAGACGCTGTAGAGCTCTCGCAGGTCAGCGACCTCAACCCAACCGACCCTGCGGCGGATGTTGACCTGGAAAAGGTCGCCGCCCTGCGTCAGTCCATCGCCGATGGCAGCCTGCAGGTCGACTCGCAGGCCATCTATGACAGCCTGGTGGCCGACTTCAGGGAAATGCTCGACAGTGAGCCGACATGAACGGCCCTTCGGCGCAGCAGCTCTGAAAGTGGGTGGCCTATGAGTTTGGGCAGGCACTTGGATGTGCAGCAACGGGTTGTCGAGCAACTGCTGCAGTTACTGGAGCAGGAACGTCTTGCCCTGGCACAGGGGCGGGTGGATGCCGAGCGCTTGCGCGAACTGGTCGCTGGCAAGCAGGCGGCTCTGCTGCGATTGGAGCAGTTGGAGGCCATGCGTGCGACGGCGCAGTTGAAGCTTGGCTATGGCCCTGGACGGGAAGGGGCGTTGCGGGCTGCCCGGGACGCAGATTGCCTGAGTGCCTGGCGGCGTTTGCGTCAGTCGGCGTTACGCGCCCGGGCGCTAAACAGGGTGAACGGTGAAGCCTTGGGCCTTCGCCTCAAAGGCAATCAGCAGATCCTAGATTTCCTTGACCGCATTACCGCAGACCGGCTGTATGGCCCCAATGGGCTGCCGGTATCCAGCTTGTTGTGATGCGCGGCGGGCGCAATAAGCCAGCGTTGTTGTTTTTAGGTCCAGGTTTCCCTGCTTTTTCACGCAACCTGACAGAAATGGATCCAATAACTTTGCGCCCGGCAAAGCTATGGCTTAGTGTTCAACCGTTACTGCCTTGCCAAGGGATGGCAATGCATCTCCTCCAAATGGACTTGAGGTACTGCCCGTGCAAACGCTCATTCGCACCCGCCAGCAGATCCTGGAGCGGGTAAAGGCCAAGGAGTTCGCTGAACTCAACCATTTCTTCGATAACCTTCAGGCGCAGTGGCGGCAAGCGCGCCCAGGGGAGTGCCCGGCCTACCTTGAGGCTGTTCAGGGGCACATGCTGGTCGACTGGGATGTAGAAGGCAGCAAGGCCCTCACACAACGCCTCAAAGCCTGGATCGATGCCTGCCCCAAGGCTTATCACCCCCAGGTAGCCATGGGCTTTCACTGCTTCAATCGCGCTTGCCGTATTCGCGGTACGGTTGCCGCCAATGAGGTGTCCGCAGCGCGCTGGCTGGCCGCCGAGCAGGCCTGCGAAATGGCCGCAGCGCACTTCCTGCGGGCCATTGAGCGTTGCGCGCAGCCTGTAGCGGCGGCGATCGGTATGTTGCAGATCAGTGCGCATTTTCGTGAACCGGGCTGGCTGGTGGAGCTGTTTCATGGCCGGCCGGCGCGCTTTCGGCCCAGCGCCCATGCCGATGTCGAAGTGCAGGAGGCTGCGGCACCGCTACTGGTCAAATATGGGCTGGCACCGCTGGTTGAGCTGCCGCAAGTGCTGCCGTCGTGCCTGAGTGCCCGCCTGCCCGCTGAGCAGGAACCTGCGCGGGACTACTGGCTGCGCCATGCCTTGAACTGGTTCCCTGGCTGCTTCGAGGTGGTCGAGGCCTATGCCAGCTACCTCACACCCCGTTGGGGCGGTAGTTATGAGGCCATTGATGCCGTGGCCAGCGGCCCTTTGTGCCGGGGCTGGCCTGAAACCCTGCGTAATGCAATCCGCTGGCTGGCACTTGAGGATCAGTTCCGGCTGCCTCCTGCCGATCAGGTGCAGCAAGTCACGGCTTGGCAGCGAGTCTTTGAGCGGTGGATGCAACGCGAGCTCAGGCCAAAGGAACGCGCCACGCTCATGGCCCGGCGAGGGGCTTTTCGCCGCTTTTCGCTAAAGGATTACCCCGGTGCGATGCACGACTTCGTCGCTTCTGTGGCGCTATACCCCGACCACGGCTTCGTACCGGCCATTGGTGAGCCGTTCTACAGCTTTGTCTGCCTGGTAGTGACCCATGGCGTGCAAGACGATGCGCACAGCTTGCGTATCGCCATCGAGCGGTTAAGCGAAAACCGCAGGCAAGCGGCGGCCTGTGCGTTGCGGTCCGTGGGGCACCAGTTCGGGTTGTGGGGTTTCAGGCAATGCGCCGAGCAGGCGCGTATCTGGCTGCACGCTGCGGTGAAACGGCAGTGCGGGCGCGAGGGGCTGGGCTTTGATGTACTCGAGGTAGCCCGCCTGCTTTGGGCCGCCAAGTATTACGAGGCCGCGTATTTCCTCTATAGGCAGTGTGCCGAGTGCAAGTTGCCCGATGCCGCAGCCGCGCTTTACGCGCTGCATTGCGGTCGGCTCGAGGGGACGCCGGAACACTACATAGACTCTGGGGCAGCAGCGCATTGGCTGCTGTGTGCCGCGCAGGCAGGCAGCCAGATGGCCAAGTACGACCTGGCCTGCCAACGCATGCGTAATGACCAGAACTTGAGCGAGCGTAGCGCGATGCTGGCGGTAAGGCGCTTGCTGCTCGATTGCCTAGGCAACGAGGCGCTCGATGCCCAGGCCCGCTTGCAGTTGGCCATTCTGCAGCGCCAGTTCGGCGACCCCCGGGAGCGCGCAGAGGCGGTCGCCTACCTGCTGGATCTGGTGCACTACCCTGATTGCGCGATAGCCGGGCGTGCCAGCGCGGAGCTAGGCCTGGCCTGGATGCACGGGCATGGTACGCGCAAGCCGAGCCGCTTCGCGGCCATCGAGTGGGCCAACCGTGCGGCCGCGCTGCAGCCGGGGGATTCGGCCATCGAGGGCATTCAGGCCCGGATTCGCAACTCGCACAACCTGTTCAGGACGCTGTTCACGGTGTGCGGTGCAATGCTGTTTCGAGGGGACCTGCATGCCAGTGAGCTGCCGCCCAAGCCAAGCAGCCAGGCACCCGGCCGGCTACGGGCTCCCGCGTGAGGGCGGGGCGCGGAGCTTAATCCTGTGCCGCGGGTGCCATGCGGGCTTCCAGCTCGGCGACCTGCTTCTCCAGGGCCTCCAGGCGCGCACGGGTGCGGGCCAATACGACCATCTGGCTGTCGAATTCTTCACGGCTGACCAGGTCCAGCTTGCTGAAGGCACCTTGCATCAGCACCTTGAACTGGCTTTCCAGTTCGGCGCGGGGCTGGGCGGTATCGCCACTGAACAGGCGCGAGGCCTGGTCGCTCAGGGCATCGAGAAGGGCTTTGGGCGCGAGCATGATCGGCTGTCCACTGCTGACGGGAAATGGCCGGCAGTGTAACACGGGCCCGTTTTGCGTTCCGTTGCACATTTTTCGAGCAGTCCCGCGCAATGCTGCGCACCAAGACTGTGCATCTTTTCAATGCTGGCGACTGGCCAAGCCTGACTCTTCCACGCAACTGCCTGTTTTTCGGCGCTTTAACGGAACTGGCAAGGTTTCTGCAAAGACCTGTACGAGCCATGCACTGATGCAGTTCCTTGTGACCAGGCAGTGCGCACGCGGAGCCGGATGCCGACGACGCGTTACAAAGCCAACCGCTGCGCTTAGACTTGAGACGGGTTTGTTTTCCTGGGGCAAGTCCACCAAATCGGGAGAGAGTTTCATGAAGCTAGTCACAGCCATCATCAAGCCGTTCAAGCTGGACGACGTGCGAGAGTCACTGTCGGAAATCGGCGTGCAGGGCATCACCGTCACCGAAGTCAAAGGCTTCGGTCGGCAGAAGGGTCACACCGAGTTGTATCGCGGTGCGGAATACGTGGTCGACTTCCTGCCCAAGGTGAAGATCGACGTCGCCATCGACGACAAGGACCTCGATCGAGTGATCGAAGCCATCACCAAGGCTGCCAACACCGGCAAGATCGGTGACGGCAAGATCTTCGTGGTGAATCTGGAGCAGGCAATCCGCATCCGTACCGGCGAAACCGATACCGACGCGATCTAAGCGCCCAAAAAAAGCCTCACCAAACCCAACGCCCCAGGAGAAAACAACATGACTCTGCGTAAGATCGCAGGGCTAGGAGCCCTATTGTCCCTCGTAATGCCGGGCCTCGCCCTGGCAGAGGAGGCTGCCGCCCCAGTACTGAACTCCGGTGACACCGCCTGGATGCTGACTGCCACGGCGCTGGTGCTGTTCATGACCATCCCGGGCCTGGCCCTGTTCTACGGCGGTATGGTGCGTTCGAAGAACGTACTCTCGGTGATGATGCAGTGCTTTGCCATCACCGGCCTGATGAGCATTCTCTGGGTCGTTTACGGTTACAGCATGGCCTTCGATACCACTGGTATGGAAAAGGGCGTGCTCAACTTCAATTCCTTCGTCGGCGGCTTCTCCAAGGCGTTCCTCAGCGGCGTAACGCCGGACGGCCTGACGTCGGCTGCCGCACTGTTCCCTGAAGCGGTCTTCATTACCTTCCAGATGACCTTCGCCATCATCACCCCGGCGCTGATCGTGGGTGCCTTCGCCGAACGCATGAAGTTCTCGGCGATGCTGGTGTTCATGGGCATCTGGTTCACCCTGGTCTACGCACCGATCGCGCACATGGTCTGGAGCGGTGATGGCGCGCTGATGTGGGACTGGGGCGTGCTCGACTTCGCTGGCGGCACCGTGGTGCACATCAACGCCGGTATCGCCGGCCTGGTCTGCTGCCTGGTACTGGGCAAGCGCAAAGGCTACCCGACCACCCCGATGGCCCCGCACAACCTGGGCTACACCCTGATGGGCGCAGCCATGCTGTGGATCGGTTGGTTCGGCTTCAACGCCGGCTCCGCTGCAGCCGCCAACGGTACTGCCGGCATGGCCATGCTGGTGACCCAGATCGCCACCGCTGCTGCAGCGTTGGGCTGGATGTTCGCCGAGTGGATCGGCCACGGCAAACCTAGCGCCCTGGGCATCGCCTCGGGTGTGGTCGCCGGCCTGGTTGCCATCACCCCGGCTGCCGGCACCGTGGGCCCGATGGGCGCCCTGGTGATTGGCCTGGTGTCTGGCGTGCTCTGCTACTTCTGCGCTACCACCCTCAAGCGCAAGCTGGGTTATGACGACTCCCTGGATGCCTTCGGCGTGCATGGCATCGGCGGCATCATCGGCGCGATCCTCACCGGTGTGTTCGCGGCACCGGCCCTGGGCGGCTTCGGCGCGGTCACCGATATCGGTGCGCAGGTCTGGATCCAGGCCAAGGGCGTGATTTTCACCGTGGTCTACACCGCCATCGTCACCTACGTGATCCTCAAGGTGCTGGACGTGGTGATGGGCCTGCGGGTCAACGAAGAAGAAGAGTCGGTCGGCCTCGACCTGGCTCAACACAACGAACGCGGTTACAACCTGTAACTGCGACGCTGGAAAAACTTGCCCGGCTTGCCGGGCATTTTTTTGCCTGTTTTTTGCCATTTCCCGCAGAGCAAACGGTTTATCAGCCACGTTCGCGACGTAAGCCAAAAACTTACAACAAGCAGGGCGTTTATGGAGCTTTGCTTTTTCCACGGGCGCGCTAGAATGCGCGCCGAGAGGTGTTGCACGAGTTGTCCGCACGCTTCGTCAGCCTTTGCTAGGCTTGCCAATAGCGTGTGGCCAGCAAGGGCTGCAAGGTTTTGTCAGGTCCTGCCAGGAGCAGGGCCTGCCGGGCGGGGCGTCCCATCAGGAGTGCCGTCCCAAGGGCAGTGGCCAACCCACGGCCAGTTGAATTTTCACTGGTGGCTGCCGGTCTACGGCTGCACTGGTCTATAACTAACCTGCTTTTCGCAAGTCATGAGGTAGAACATGAGCGACGACGATCTGGAAAATGATGACCTCGAAGTAGGCGACGAAGACGAGGCTGATGATAGCCTCGACGCTGCGGCTGGCGATGGCGCCGAAGACGCTGGCGATGACGACAGCAGCCCGGCACCGGTTGCCAAGGGCAAATCCAAGGCGGCTGTCTCGGTAGACGAGATGCCGAGCATGGAAGCCAAGCAAAAGGAGCGTGATGCCCTGGCCAAAGCGATGGAAGAATTCCTTTCGCGCGGTGGCAAGGTGCAGGAAGTCGAGGCCAATGTAGTCGCCGACCCGCCCAAGAAGCCGGACAACAAGTACGGCAGCCGCCCTATCTGAGTGGCTGAACACCAAAAAGCCCGCCGTCGCTGCGGGCTTTTTTGTGGCTACTGGTTTTCACTGCCGCAAAGCGGCCCCTGTCAGCGCCAGCGCGCAAGTATGTCGGGCAGCTGCGACAGGCGCTGGACTTCGGCATCCGGCGGCGCTTCCCCCAACCAGGCCTTGCCCTGGGGGTTGAACCACACCGCACGCAAGCCTGCGCGCTGGGCGCCGCCAATGTCATCACCGGGGTGATCGCCAACATGCACGGCGGCACTGGCCTCTACTTCGCCACGCTTCAGCGCTTCGATGAAGGGCGCCGGGTCTGGTTTGCCTATCCCCAGGTCCTCGGCGCACAGGGCGAAGCGGAAGTAATCGGCCAGGCCCAGGCGGCGTACGTCGGCATTGCCATTGGTGACCACGCCCAGGGTGTAGTGGTGGCGCAGAATTTCCAGCACCGGCTGCACTTCGGGGAACACCTCGACCTGATGTCGGGCATGCAAGAACACCTCAAACCCTTCGTTGGCCAGCTCCTGAGCGTGCTTTTCGCTGTATCCCACCTCTTCCAGCGCATGGAACAGCACGCGCCGGCGCAGGGCGCTGATACGGTGCTTGAGGCCCGGCTCGGCCTGCACCAGACGTTCGCGGATGGCGAACAGGTGTTCCACTGGCACGCCGCCAAGTATGGGAGCATTGGCCTGCAGCCAGTCGCGTAGCACGACTTCCGCGCTGGCAATCACTGGCGCGGTGTCCCACAGGGTGTCGTCAAGGTCGAACGTGATCAGCTTGATGCTCATGAGTCTGTGCCTTTGCTGCGTTTGGCCCGTGGGTGGGCGCTGTCGTACACCGCGGCCAGGTGCTGGAAGTCCAGGTGGGTGTAGATCTGCGTGGTGCTGATGTCGGCATGGCCGAGCATTTCCTGCACCGCCCGCAGGTCCTGGGACGATTCCAGCACATGGCTGGCGAATGAATGGCGAAGCATGTGCGGGTGCAGGTGCTGGCCCAGTTCGCGTTCACCGGCTGCCTTGACCCGCATCTGGATAGCCCGTGGCCCCAGGCGATTGCCTTGGCGGCTGATGAAGACGGCGCCGTCACGCGGGCCGCCGATGCCGCGCAGCCGCAACCATTGCTGCATGGCTTCGCGCGCCTTGCGGCCGACGGGCAGCACGCGCGCCTTGCCACCTTTGCCGAGCACCTGTACCAGGCCGGCAGCAAGGTCCAGGTGCTCAAGGTCGAGGTTGGTCAGCTCGGACAGGCGCAGGCCAGAGGAATAGAACAGTTCGAGGATGGCCTGGTCGCGGCGGGCGATGAAGTCGTCGTCCACGCCGCCGTCGAGCAGTTGCAGGGCGCGGTCGGTGTCCAGCACCTTGGGCAGCCGGCGCTCGCCCTTGGGCGCGCTCAGGCCGCTGGCGGGATCGTGCTGGCAAAGGCCTTCACGGTTCAGGTAGCGATACAGCCCGCGTACCGCCGACAGTAGCCGCGCCAGGCTGCGCGAGGACTGCCCCTGATGATGCTGGCGGGCGATCAGTTGGCGCAGTTGCTGGATCTGCAAGGCGCCCCAGCCCGCGATGCCCTGGGTGTTGCAGTATTCGATGACCTTTTCGAGGTCGCGGCGGTAGGCCAGCAGCGTGTGTTCGGACACCTGGCGCTCGTTGCGCAGGTGGGCGCAATAAGCCTCCAGCTGGCGTTCCATCAGCGCACCGGGCGCAGGGGCTGGGTAACGCGCGGGACCACGCGGCCGAGCACTTCGGCGATGTAGCCAAGGAACAGGGTGCCGACGCTGCTCTTGTAGTGTTGCGGGTCGCGGCTGCCTATTGCCAGCACGCCGTGCAACCCTTGGTACTCCAGGGCAGCGACGGCGCTGGAGCCCACTTCATGGTGCTGCTCCTCACCGAACAGGAAGGCCAGTTCGTGCTCACGCAGGTTGCCACTGACTGTCTTGCCGCCGCCCAGCAGCCCGCCGATGGCCTGCTGGGCCTCGGCATTACTGACCCAACGGCCGACTGGCGCTGCATGGTCACCGAACAGGATCAGGCTGACGAACGGGACCTGGAACTCCTGGCGCAGGCTGTCTTCGACCGCCATGACCACTTCTTCCAGGCTGCCGGCATCGAGCAGGTCGAGGATCAGCCGGCGAGTCTTGTCGAACAGCCGGTCGTTGTCCCGGGCCACGTCCATCAGTTGCGACAGGCGATGGCGCATCTCGATGTTGCGATCGCGTAGCAGTTTGAGCTGGCGTTCCACCAGCGACACGCTGTCGCCACGCTGGTGAGGGATACGTTGCTCGACCAGCAGTTCGTCGTGTTCGGCGAAGAAGGTCGGGTGGGCGCGCAGGTAGGCGACCACCGCTTCGGCATCGAGCTCACTGGACTGCTGGGGTACAACCTTGGGCTGATCGGTCATGGCGGTTACTCGCTTAGAGACGAACCTGTCCTTCGTAGACGCGTACGGCTGGGCCAGTCATCAACACGGACGTGCCGGGGCCGGCCCACTCGATGTGCAGGCGCCCACCAGGCAGGTCCAGGGACACCGGAGAGTCCATCCAGCCCTGGCTGATGGCTGCCACGGCTGCTGCACAGGCACCGGTGCCGCAGGCCTGGGTCTCGCCAGCGCCACGTTCCCATACCCGCAGGTTGGCGCGGTGGCGGTCAACGACCTGGAGGAAACCGGCGTTCACCCGCTGCGGGAAGCGTGGGTGGTTCTCGATTTTCGGACCCAGGCCATGGACCGGCGCAGTACGTATGTCATCGACACGCAGCACGGCATGCGGGTTACCCATGGATACGGCAGCAATAGAGTGCAACTCGCCGTCGACTTCCAGCGGGTAATTGAGCGCCTGCTCATCAGCGACGAATGGGATTTCGGCGGGAATGAAGCGCGGCGGGCCCATGTCGACACACACCTGGCCGTCGTTCTGCACGTCCAGCTCGATGATGCCGCCCTTGGTTTCAACGCGGATGCGCTTTTTCGCGGTCAAGCGTTTGTCCAGCACGAATCGTGCGAAGCAGCGCGCACCGTTGCCGCATTGCTCCACTTCTGAACCGTCGGCATTGAAGATCCGGTAGCGGAAATCCACTTCCGGATTGTTCGGTGCCTCGACGATCAGCAGCTGGTCGAAGCCGATGCCGGTGTGGCGGTCGCCCCATTGCTTGGCGTGCTTGGGCTGGATGTGTGCGTGCTGGCTGACCAGGTCCAGGACCATGAAGTCATTGCCCAGCCCATGCATCTTGGTAAAACGCAGAAGCATGGGGTCACTCCGGCAGCAGGCTTTCGCCAGCGTACAGTTCGGCAATGGTCTCGCGGCGGCGGACTTCGAAAGCCTGATCGCCGTCGACCAGGATTTCCGCACAACGGCCACGGGTGTTGTAGTTCGAGCTCATGACGAAACCATAGGCGCCCGCGGACTGCACGGCCAGCAGGTCACCTTCGGCCAGGTTCAACTGGCGGTCCTTGGCGAGGAAGTCGCCGGTCTCGCAGATTGGCCCGACCAGGTCGTAGGCACGGCCTTCGCCCTCACGTGGGGTGACCGCGCTGACGCCCATCCAGGCCTGGTACAGGGCTGGACGGATCAGGTCGTTCATCGCCGCATCGATGATGGCGAAGTCTTTGTGTTCGGTGTGCTTGAGGTATTCCACGCGGGTCAGCAGGGCACCGGCGTTGGCCACGATGTAGCGGCCTGGCTCGAACACCAGGGCCAGGTCACGACCGCCGATGCGCTCGCGGATGGCCTTGATGTAATCGGCTACCAGTGGCGGCTCTTCGTCGCGATAGCGCACGCCAACACCGCCGCCCAGGTCCAGGTGGCGCAGGTGGATGCCGCAATCGGCCAAGCGGTCGACCAGGTCCAGCAGGCGGTCGAGGGCGTCGAGGAAGGGCTCTACGGTGGTCAGCTGTGAACCGATGTGGCAGTCGACACCGACCACTTCCAGGTTGGGCAGCTGCGCGGCACGCACGTAGATGGCTTCGGCGTCGGCGATGGCGATGCCGAACTTGTTCTCTTTGAGGCCGGTGGAAATGTACGGGTGGGTGCCGGCATCGACGTCCGGGTTGACCCGCAGCGAGACCGGGGCAACCTTGCCCATCTCGGCGGCAACCACCTGCAGGCGCTCCAGTTCGTCGGTGGATTCGACGTTGAAGCAATGAACGCCGACTTCCAGCGCCCGGCGCATGTCTTCGCGGGTCTTGCCGACGCCGGAGAACACCACACGGTCAGCCCGCCCACCGGCGGCCAGTACCCGCTCCAGCTCACCGCCGGAAACGATGTCGAAGCCTGCGCCCATGCGAGCCAGAACGTTCAGCACGCCAAGGTTGGAGTTGGCCTTGACCGCGAAGCACACCAGGTGCTCGACACCTTGCAGGGCATCGGTATAGCTGCGGTACTGGGCCTCGATGTGGGCGCGCGAGTACACGTAGGTGGGGGTGCCGAAACGTTCGGCGATGGCCGACAGGGCCACGCCCTCCGCGAACAGTTCACCGTCGCGGTAATTGAAAGCGTTCATCTGATTTCCTTACTGCTCTGGCGTTTGCTCGGGCTCGATTGGCTGCTCATCCTGTGGCTGGACAGGCTGAGCGTGCTGGTGCTGATGCGACTTCTGGCTGCCCTTGCCGTCCTTGCCGTCTTCTGGCAGGTACAGGGGGCCTTTCTGACCGCAGGCCGAAACGAGGCAGGCAACCGCGACCAGCGCCGCGAGCGAGGAAATCAGGCGCTTCATGGGTGAAATCCTTTGAAATATGCAGTATTGCGCCCGAGTATACCGAGCGACTGCCGGATTGCCTATGCAAGAGCCGGTCCGCCGGGCGGGCAG
>NZ_MOMO01000019.1:0-16654 GCF_009933855.1 Pseudomonas sp. SG-MS2
AAGGATCGGCCCAGAAACGCCCGAGCTCATCCGCTTGCGTCTGCATGATCTGCAAGGCGCTGCGCCCTTCCCACTCACCAAAATGCAACTCTTGCAGATCGGCCTCGCGCTGCACCGTCAAACCCAGCCGTTCACCCAGCTCATCGGCAAACCGCGCACAACGCTGCAAGGGTGAGCTGACCAATACGTCCCAAGGGGCGCACTCACCCACGGCACTGCGCATCTGCGCCCAGCCCAGCTCGGTGAGGGCATCGTCCAGGCTGCCGCGCAAGCCGCCACCCTGCTCGGTTTCACCGTGGCGCAGCAGGTCGAGGATCATGCCGGGCGGTCCGCCACGGCTGCTTCGGCAAAGGTCGCCATCTGCCCGTGCAGCACGCAGGCCAGGCGCAACAGTGGCACCGCCAGCGCCGCACCGCTGCCCTCGCCCAGGCGCAGGCCCAGGGCCAGCAGCGGCTCGGCCTGCAAGGCATCGAGCAACGCCTTGTGCCCTGGTTCGGCACCTTGGTGGGCAAACAGCAACCAAGCCCGGCATTGCGGGTTGAGGCGCACGGCTACCAGCGCGGCGACGCTGCAGATGAAACCGTCCACCAGCACCGCAATGCCCTGCTGTGCACAGGCCAGGTACGCGCCGGCCAGGGCGGCGATCTCAAAACCACCCACACAGGCCAGCGCCTGCAGCGGGTCGTCGGCACGCAGACCGTGCAGCACCAGGGCCCGCTCGATCACTTCAGCCTTGTGGCGTACGCCTGCGGTGTCCAGGCCAGTGCCCGGGCCACTCAGTTCGCGCGCCGGGCAGCCCAGCAGGGTGCTGGCCAGCGCCGCAGCAGCGGTGGTATTGCCGATGCCCATCTCGCCACCGATGAACAACTGCGCGCCGCTCTGGGCAGCGCGCAGGACGCTGTCACGGCCGGCTTGCAGGGCTGAGCGCAGCTGCACCTCGGTCATCGCCGGCTGGCGGGCGAAGTTGGCGGTACCGCCCCCCAGGCGCAGGTGGCGGACACCCGGCAATTCCAGATGCGGGTCGATGGTGCCGAGGTCGACCACTTCCAGGCTTGCCTGCAGTTGGCGCGCCAGCACGCTGATCGCCGCGCCGCCGCCGACGAAGTTGCGCAGCATCTGCCCGGTCACCGCCTGCGGATAGGCCGAAATGCCCTCCTCGACCACGCCATGGTCACCGGCGAAAATAGTGATGGCGACCTGATCCAGGTTCGGCCGCTCAACCCCCTGCAGCCCGGCCAGGTGCACTGCCAGGGCTTCCAGCTGGCCGAGCGACCCGGCAGGTTTGGTCAGCTGCTGCTGACGGGCGCGGGCCTGATCCATGGCGGCGGTGTCGAGAGGTTGGCAGGCGTCACGCCACCAGGTCGGGTTCATAGAGCAGGTCCTTTGAGCATCAGGGGTAGGCCGGCGACGGTGAGTACCACGCGCTGGCAACGTTCGGCGACGGCCTGGTGCAGCCAGCCGGCCAGGTCGACATAGCGCCGGGTCAGCTCGCCCATGGGCACTACGCCCAGGCCGGTTTCATTGCTGACCAGAATGATCACGCCGGGCAATTGCACCAGGCAGTCGAGCAGTGCATCGCGCTCTTGAGCCAGGCGCTGATCGTCATCGAGCATCAGCAGGTTGGTCAGCCACAGGGTCAGGCAGTCCACCAGCAGGCAGCGCCCTTCGGCAGCTTCGGCGCGCAGCACGGCTGCCAGGGCGAGCGGCTCTTCGATCAGCGCCCAATCGCTTGGCCGGCGCTGGCGGTGCAGGCGTACCCGTTCGTTCATTTCGCCATCCAGGGGTTCGCTGGTGGCGATATAGGTCACCGGCAGGCCGCTGTCGGCTGCCAACTGCTCGGCCAGGCGGCTCTTGCCCGAACGGGCACCGCCGAGGATCAGGTTGCGCATGTCAGGCGACCCCACAAAGTTTTCGCAGCTGCGCGGTGTCCAGGTGCTTTTCCACCAGGTCGGCCAGGCGCTCGATATCCCGCTCGCGCAGGGCCTCATAATCGATCTGCTGCACGTGCGCCAGGCCCGCCCAGCGCAGCAGCGCTGCGCACGACTGGCGGCCTTCGAACAGGCCATGCAGGTACGTGGCGAGGATCTGCCCGTCGGCACTGATGGCGCCGTCGCTGCGGCCATCGGCCAGCTGTACGGCGGGGCGCTGCAGCGCAGGGCCTTGGGTGACGCCGGCATGGATCTCGTAACCGGTCACGGGCGACTGTTCGAGGCTCAAAGCCCCCGCCACGTTGCGCAGTTGCTTCTGGGCCTCAAGCACCGTGGCGTAATCGAGCAGGCCCAGCCCCGGGCTGGACCCGGCAGGCCCCTCGAGGCCGAGCGGATCATGCACCTCACGGCCCAGCATCTGCAGGCCGCCACAGATACCGATGAGCTTGCCGCCGTAGCGCAGGTGCCGGGCGATGGCGGTGTCCCAACCGCGCTCGCGCAGTTGCGCCAGGTCGCCACGCACGCTTTTGGAGCCAGGCAGGATGATCAGGTCGGCAGGCGGAATCGGCTGGCCAGGGCCGATGAACTGCAGGTCCACCTGGGGGTGCAGGCGCAACGGGTCGAAGTCGGTGTGGTTGCTGATGCGCGGCAGCACCGGCACGATCACCTTGAGCACGCGCTCATCCTTGGCCGCCTGGCGTACATCGATGCCGTCTTCGGCCTCAAGGTGCAGGTCGCTGACATAAGGCAGCACACCCAACACCGGCTTGCCCGTGCGCTGCTCCAGCCAGTCCAGGCCTGGCTGCAGCAGGGCGATGTCGCCACGGAAACGGTTGATGACGAAGCCCTTGACCCGGGCCTGCTCGGTCGGCGACAGCAGCTCCAGGGTACCGACCAGGTGGGCGAAGACGCCGCCGCGATTGATGTCGGCAACCAGAATCACCGGGCAGTCGACCGCTTCGGCAAAACCCATGTTGGCGATGTCACCGGCACGCAGGTTGATCTCGGCAGGCGAACCCGCACCTTCGACCATCACCACCGGATACGCGCCACTGAGGCGCTGATGGGAGGCCAGCACCGCCTGCATGGCGATAGCCTTGTAGTCGTGATAGGCCACCGCGTTCATGCTGGTGACCGCGCGGCCATGGATGATGACCTGGGCACCGGTGTCACTGTTGGGCTTGAGCAGCACCGGGTTCATGTCGGTGTGCGGCGCCAGCCGGCAAGCCTGGGCCTGCACCGCCTGGGCGCGACCGATCTCACCGCCATCGGCAGTCACCGCGCTGTTGAGGGCCATGTTCTGCGGTTTGAACGGCACCACGGCCACCCCCTGGCGCAACAGCCAACGGCACAGGGCGGTAACCAGCGTGCTCTTGCCGGCGTCGGAGGTGGTGCCTTGCACCATGAGGGTGGTCATGCCGTTTCCTTCTGATAATCGGCCAGGGCCTGGGCCAGGCGCTGCTCTTCAGCTGCGCTGGCGGGCAGGCCCAGGCGCACGGCAGGCGGCTGATCGAACAGGCGCACCAGGATGCCGCGGCGGGCGAGAAAGTCATGCAGGTGCGCTGCGCGCTCGCAGCGTACGTACTGGAACAGGTCGCAACCACCCGCGGGCGCAAGGCCGGTGCTTTTCAACAGCGTGGCAAGCCGTTGGCTGGCGTGGGCACAGCGCTCGATCTGCAGCGGGTGGGCTGCCAGGTCGGCGAAACACGCCTGGGCCAGCACCCGGGTCGGGCCGCTGACGGTCCATGGGCCAAGCAGGTCGGCCAAGCGCTGCAACAACGGCAGTTCGGCCGCCACGCAGCCCAGCCGCACACCGGCCAGGCCGAAGAACTTGCCGAACGAGCGCAGCACAATCAGCCCGGGGCGGTCGGCACAACCGACCACGCTGTGCTCGGGCGTGTTGTCCATGAAGGCTTCATCGACCACCAACCAGCCGCCACGCTCGGCCAAGCGGGCATGCCATGCAAGCAGGCGGTTGGGGGGCACGCGATGACCGGTCGGGTTGTTCGGGTTGACCAGCACCAGCACATCGAGGCTGTCCAGATACGCCTCGACCTGGCTTTCATCCAGCTCGAACAGCTGATGCCCGGCCCGTTGCCAGGCCTGCGGATGCTCGGCATAACACGGCGACAGCACCCCCACGCGACCGCTCGGGCGCAGATTCGGCAGGGCCTGGATCGCTGCTTGCGAGCCCGCTACCGGCAGCAACTGGCCCACACCGTAATACTGGCGGGCCGCCTCTTCGAGGCCGTCTTCGGTCTCGGGCAGTCGCGCCCAGGCGTGCGCCGGGATCGGCGGTACCGGGTAGGCCCACGGCGCAATACCGCTGGACAGGTCGAGCCAGGCCTCCCGTGCAATCCCGTATTGCCGTACTGCCTTGAGCAGTCGGCCGCCATGTTCAAGCATTGCAGTAGGCTCCCACGCAGATCACCAGCAACCACAACCACACGCCACGCTGTACCAGGGCCCAGCCGCGCTCGATGGCACCGGCATCGGCCATCGGCCCTTCGCCCAGGCGCGGGCGCTCGTGCAGCTCGCCGTGATACACCGCCGGGCCACCGAGTTCGACACCCAGCGCACCGGCACCGGCCGCCATCACCGGCCCGGCGTTGGGGCTGTCCCACAACGGGCCCTGCTTGCGCCAGCAGGCCAGGGCCAGGCGGGTCTTGCCGAGCAAGGCGTAGGTCAATGCCACCAGCCTTGCGGGAATATAGTTGAGTACATCGTCGATGCGCGCCGCGCACCACCCGAAGCGTTCAAAACGTTCATTGCGGTAGCCCCACATGGCATCCAGCGTATTGCTCAAGCGGTACAGGACCACGCCCGGCGCACCGGCCACGATGAACCAGAACAGCGCGGCGAACACTGCATCGCTGCCGTTCTCCAGCACCGATTCGGTTGCGGCCCTGGCCACGGCCGGCTCATCGAGTTCGCGGGTCTCGCGGCTGACCAGGTAACCGACGCGGCGCCTGGCCTCCTCCAGATCACCCTGGCGCAAGGCACTGGCCACCGGCAGCACATGCTCGCCAAGGCTGCGCAGGCCCAGCGCGCAATACAGCGCCAGCACGTCAACCAGCCAGCCAATGCCGGGCAGCCAGGAGAGGATCAGCGCCACCAGGGTCAAGGGCACCACTGCCAGGAACCAGGCACTCACGCCGTGGCTGCGCCAACCGCGCCCGCCGGCATTCAGGCGCTGCTCCAGGCTCGACGCCAGGTTACCGAAGGCCACCAGCGGATGGCGCCGCTGCGGCTCGCCGAACAACGCATCCAGGGCCACGCCGGCCACGGTCAGCAAGGCGACGCTCATGGGCGCTCCCCCCATTGGTTTTCATACAGCATGTCGCTCAAGGGCCGTTCTTCGGCCCAGTTTTCCATCACCAGCATGGGTGCCGGATAGAATTCGGTGACAGGCCCCAGGCACAGCACCGCCACCGGTTTGGCGCCGGCTGGCATCCCCAGCAGCGCGGCCAGTGCCTGTGGGTCGAACAGCGAGACCCAGCCCAGCCCCAGCCCTTCGGCGCGGGCCGCCAGCCACAGGTTCTGAATGGCGCAGGCGAGCGAGGCGAGGTCCATTTCCGGCAAAGTCCGCCGGCCGAAAATGTGTGGCTCGCGGTTGTCCATCAACGCCGCCACCAACACTTCGGCGCAGTCGCTGATGCCTTCTACCTTGAGCTTCATGAATGCGTCGGTGCGCTCGCCCAAGGCGTGGGCCGTGCGCACCCGCTCCTGCTCCACCAGCGCCTGGATACGCCCGCGCAGCTCACCCTGGCTGATGCGAATGAAACGCCAAGGCTGCATAAGGCCAACGCTGGGGGCCTGGTGCGCGGCAGCGAGCAGGCGGCCGAACACTTCAGGCGCAACGCTACCGCCGGCGAAGTGGCGCATGTCGCGGCGCTCGCCGATTGCCCGGTAGACGGCCGCGCGTTCGGCATCACTGAAGGCGTGCTCGCTCATGGCCGCAACAGCGCCGCCGCCGCCTCAGGGTTGGAGGGAAAATAGAAGTGCACATAGGATGCCGTGAGCCGACCAAGGCGATAGACCGCCTCGTTGCCGCGCCCGCCGTTGGGGCTCTGGCCGCGGGCGATGGGCTGCAGTTCGGTGCTGGTCAGCGAGTGGTGGTAGGTGTGGCCGCGCAGGGTGCCTTCGGGCAGTTCCACAGCCTGCAGGGCCAGCGCCGCCAGGCGTTTCTGCATGGTCGCCTCGCCGGGCAGCAGGCCAAGCAGTGCGGCACGCTCGCCGGCCACATCGGTCAGGGCATCGAGCAGGTAAAGCATGCCACCGCACTCGGCCAGCAACGGCTTGCCTGCGCCGTGGTGCGCACGGATCGCGGCGCACATCGGTGCGTTGGCGGCCAGCGCATGGTGATGCAGCTCAGGGTAGCCGCCCGGCAGGTACAGGCTGTCCACGGCGGGCAGCTCGCGGTCGTGCAGCGGCGAGAAGAACGCCAGCTGTGCGCCCAGGTTGCGCAGCAGGTCGAGGTTGGCGCCGTAGGTGAAGGCAAACGCTTCGTCCCGGGCAATGCCAATGCGCACACCCGCCAGCGAGGCGCTGCACGTCGGTACGTCCGGCGCGGCGAATGCCACCGGCGGCGGCAATGCGGCATCGCAGCTGCTGCCCAGTGCTTGGGCGGCAGCGTCCAGGCGCGCGTCCAGGTCATTCAGCTCGCTGGCCTGAACCAGCCCCAGGTGGCGGCTGGGCAGCTCTATACCGCGCTCGCGCGACAGCCCGCCGTACCAGCGCAGGCCCTCGGTCAGGCTACCTTCGAGCAACTGCGCGTGGCGCAGGCTGCCGACACGGTTGGCGAGCACGCCAGCGAACGGCAGGTCGGCCTGGTAGCGCGCCAGCCCCAGGGCCAGTGCGCCAAAGGTCTGGGCCATGGCCGTACCATCGATCACTGCCAGCACCGGCACGCCGAAGTGGCGCGCCAGGTCGGCACTGGATGGGGTGCCGTCGAACAGGCCCATGACACCCTCGATCAGGATGAGGTCGGCCTCACCCGCCGCTTCCCACAGCAGGCGCCGGCTTTCCTGCGCACCGATCATCCACAGATCGAGCTGGTACACCGGCGCCCCACTGGCACGCTCAAGGATCATCGGGTCGAGAAAATCAGGCCCGCATTTGAACACACGGACCTTGCGCCCCAGGTTGCGGTGCAGGCGGGCCAGGGCCGCAGTCACGGTGGTCTTGCCCTGGCCAGATGCCGGTGCTGCAATCAGAACGGCTGGGCAGTGGCGCGTCTGACTCACAGTTCGACGCCCTTCTGCGCGCGGATACCGGCCTGGAAGGCATGCTTGAGCATACCCATTTCGGTGACGGTGTCGGCCAGCTCGACCATTTCGGGCTTGGCCGCGCGGCCGGTGACGATCACATGCTGCATGGGGGGGCGCGCCTGGATATCGCCCAGCACCTGATCGAGGTCAAGGTAGCCGTGCTTGAGGGCGATGTTCAGCTCGTCGAGCACCACGAACTGGACGCTCGGGTCCTGCAGCAGCTGGCGCGAAACCGCCCAGGCTGCCTCAGCGGCGGCAATGTCGCGCTGGCGGTCCTGGGTTTCCCAGGTAAAGCCTTCGCCCATCACGTGGTAGCGCACCTGCTCGGGGAAGCGCCGGAAGAACAGCTCCTCGCCGGTGCTGTTGCGGCCCTTGATGAACTGCACCACACCACACTGCATGCCGTGGCCCAGGGCGCGTGCGAGCATGCCGAACGCCGAGCTGCTCTTGCCCTTGCCATTGCCGGTCAGCACCAGCAGCAGGCCGCACTCGTTAGGGGAATTGGCGATGCGCTCGTCGATGATCGCCTTCTTGCGCTGCATACGCGCCAGGTGACGTTCGTCGCGTTCGGTGGTTTCGCTCATGGGGGTCTCCGCAGGCTGTCGCCCCGCAAAATACGGCGACAGGTCGATAGGCGGGCAGACGGAGAACGCGCAGGAGCCGTGGCCAGATGCCACGGTGCACCGCGCATCACCCTCCGTGATGCCGTTGGCAGTGACAGGCCGGTCTCCGGGCTCGTGAGCGGGCGTTGGCCCGGGCCTGCGCGCCTTCCCGGATACTGGTATCCAGTGGCCGTGCGCGGCTTTTGACTCACCTACCGTTGCGGGGGCAGCGCCGGACTCGCACCTTGCAGGCGCACACCGGCTTCCCAGTTTCACCCTGCCCAGACGGGCTGGCAGGGCACCTGAAACACGCGCGAAGGTTAGAGTGTTGCACCGGGAGCGTCAATCGAAGGGCGGGGATTTCGCTTGAGGGTTCAGGCGCTCTCGATAGGGATCGCGGCCCGCGCGGCGCGCATCGGCCACCTTGCGAGTGGCCGGCTTCGCCATCAGGGGTTCTGTGCCAGGTGCCCCTGGGTAATCACCCGTTTTGCCTGCAGGTAGGCTTTGGACCAGTAGCTGTTGGACAGGTAGTCCAGGCGCACGGTGCCACCGGTGGACGGAGCATGCACAAACCGCCCTTCGCCCACGTAGATGCCGGCGTGGCTCACCTGCGAGCCACCGCTGGTAGCGAAGAACACCAGGTCGCCCGATTGCAGTGAGTGAACGTCTACGGTCGGCGCACGCATGACGATCATTTCTCGCGTGGAGCGAGGCAAGCTGATGCCCGCCGCGTCCCGGTAGACGTAGTTGATCAAGCCACTGCAATCGAAACCGGAGTCGGGAGTGTTGCCGCCCCAACGATACGGCGTACCCACCAGGCCGATTGCGCGGATCAGCACGTCGTTGGCAACCGGGGACGCTATGGGTTGGCTGTACGCGACCTGTGGCTGTACCACAGGCGCCGGTGCCGGGGCACGGCCGGAGCAGGCGGCAAGCAATGCCACCAGGGAAAGGAGTGCGAAGCGCGCCATCATCACCATGGCCAGAACATCCTGTCTGAGATCGCTGGGCTGCAACCGAAAAGTGTTGAGAATTTAGATTAGACGCATTCTGTAAATGCGCACGGCGACGAGCTTTTCAAGCTTCGTCGCCGCGGCAGGGTACATCATTTTGATATCAGTTGCGTGCGATATTGCTCGCTGGCGCCATGGCCAAGGCGCGCTTGGCTTCGATGAAGGTCTTGCTCCAGTAGCGATCACCGAGGTTGTCGATGCGCACACCACCGCTGCGGCGGCTGCTGGAATGGATGAACTGGTTGTCGCCCAAGTAGATGCCGGCATGGCTGACACGGCCACGGCCATTGGTGCTGAAGAACAGCAGATCACCTGGCTTGAGCTTGTTGCGGGCAACTTTGGGCGCATCGACCTTGATCATTTCGCGGGTCGAACGCGGCAGGTTCATGCCGGCCTCTTCGCGGAACAGATAGCCGATGAAACCGCTGCAATCGAAACCGGACGCCTGCGAGGTACCACCGAAGCGGTAACGGGTACCGATCAGGGACATGCCGCGCTCCAGGATGCTGTCGGCCAATACTGGCAACTGATAAGGCTTGCTGTTGCTGGAGAACGCCTGAAGGTCATCTTCAGTGGCCAGCTCTTGCTGCTCGCCGAATACGGACGATACCGAAGCCTTGGCCTCGGGCGCCGACTGGGAGGCGACCGGGGTGTGATCCTGGGGCTGGGAAACAGGGCCTTGGGCCGCGCAGCCAATCAGCAGGGTCACGAGTGCGAGGGGCACGAGGGGTGCGAAGCGCTTGAGCATGGGCACGACCGTGTCTGTAGTCCTTTAGAAGGGGGAAACTATGCCTTCTATCAGGGCCATTTGCAAATTTTATCGAAAAAGATGTGACTTTTCCGTTTTGCCGCTCAAAGCCCCGTATTTACGGGCTTACCAGCCGAGCGTTTCTTTCAGGAACGGGATGGTCAGCTTGCGCTGCGCCTGCAAAGAAGCCTGATCGAGCCGCTCGAGCAGGTCGAACAGCGCACTCATGCTGCGCGTACCACGGGTAAGGATGAAATGGCCGACTTCGTCGGTCAGGTGCAGGCCACGGCGCGAGGCGCGCAATTGCAGGGCGCGCAGCTTGTCTTCATCAGACAGGCCGCGCATCTGGAATACCAGCGCCAGGGTCAGGCGGGACTTGAGGTCGGGCAGCTTGATCGGCAGTTCGCGCGGCGAGGCCGAGGCCGCCAGCAGCAGGCGCCGGCCGCTGTCGCGCAGGCGGTTGAACAGATGGAACATCGCCTCTTCCCACTCCGCCTTGCCGGCAATCACGTGCAAGTCGTCGATGCACACCAGCTCGTACTGCGCCAGGTAATCGAGCAACCCGATGCCCCGGTCGAGCAACTGCGCCAGCGGCAGGTAAACAGCGGCTTCGCCACGCTGCTGGAAGCGGTGCGTAGCAGCCTGCAACAGATGGCTACGGCCCACACCCTGCTTGCCCCACAGGTAGATGAGGCTCTCGGTCCAGCCGGCGTCGGCTTCGCACAGCCGCTCGACGTAGCCCAATGCCGCTGCATTGGCGCCCGGATAGTAGTTGATGAAGGTGGCGTCATCGCGCAGGCGCACACCCAGGGGCAACTGGATCGGTGGTTTCATGCTCGCGGGCGGTCGGGGGACCACAGGGGGCCTAGGGTGATCGGTGTGCAAAGTCTATACCCGCAATGCGGGGGGCACAATCGCGAAGGCACGTAGCACAAGCAAAATCAACGAGTTGCAAGGCAGTCTGGCTTATAGATCGGGGTCGACCTCCCCCGCGTACATGTCCGATTCCTTGTACAGGTCATGCACATGGCGCAGCAGCACCATGACCACTGCCGCCACCGGCAAGGCCAGCAGCACGCCGGTAAAGCCGAACAGTTCGCCCCCGGCCAGGATGGCGAAGATCACCGCCACCGGATGCAGGCCGATACGGTCACCCACCAGCAACGGTGTCAGCACCATGCCTTCCAGCGCCTGGCCGACCATGAACACTGCAACGATACCCAGCATCGGGTACAGATCGCCGCCAAACTGGAACAGCCCGGCCACCAGCGCCGCACCGATGCCAATGATGAAGCCCATGTAGGGCACGATGGCCGCCAGGCCGGCCAGCATGCCGATCAGCAGCCCCAGCTCCAGCCCCACCAGCATCAGCCCGGCGGAATAGATCACGCCTAGCGCCAGCATGACCATCAACTGGCCACGCACGAACGCCCCCAGCACCTCATGGCATTCTGCGGCCAGCCCGACCACCTGCGCCTCGCGCTGGCGCGGCAGCAGGCTGCGCAACTTGGCCATCATCAGGTCCCAGTCGCGCAACAGATAGAAGCCCACCACCGGGATCAGCACGAAGTTGGCCAGCCAGGCCAGCAGCGCCAGGCTCGACGCAGTGGCCTGGGACAGCAGCATGCCGACGATGTCAGTGGTCTGGCCCATGTGTTCACTGACGGCGGCCTTGATCTTGTCGAACTTCCAGAACCCGTCGGCCAGGCCCAGGCGGCTCTGTACCCAGGGCAGCGCCACATGTTGCAACCAGTCGAGCATCTGCGGCGTCAGTTCGTACAGGCGCACCAGCTGTTTGGCCAGCATCGGGATCAGGATGAGCAGCAGAACCAGCAGGATCAAGGTAAACAGGCTGAATACCACCACCACGCCCCAGGTCCGCGACAGCCCCATGCGCTCCAGGCGATCGACCAGCGGGTCGGCCAGATAAGCCAGCAAGATACCCACCAAAAAGGGTGAGAGGATGTTGTGCAGGCCATAAAGAAGCAGGGCAATCAGCAGGGCCGCACCCAGCCAGATCCAACGGCGCATATCAGTCATGGTCGCTCTTCCTTACCAGCGAAAACGCAGGCCGTCGAACGGTTTGGGGGCTACGGCAGCCGTTGCAGGTTGCCCTGCCGCAGCCTCGGTTGCGGGTGCAGGCGTTGCCGGGGACGGGACGGGAGGCGCCTGCTCAGCCGGGACCTCCTGCAACTTGGCCAGGCCCAGCTGCGCACGCAACTGCTCAGCGTTGGCAGTGACGCCGTAGGTCAACGTCTTGCCGTCGGCCATTTGCAGGCGCGGGCCGTAAGGTTCGAGAACGCGGTTCAGCTCAGCGTAACGCTGCAGGTTCGCGCCTTGCACCTGCACTTGCAACTGGCTGCTGGCACCTGGCCGGGTCACGTAACGTGGCGCCAGGCGGTTGCTGACGGCGAGCATCACGGCATCGGCCAATGCGGCCTGGTCAGCGCCTTCGGCACTACCTTCCTCGCGCTTGTCGCCCAGCCACAACTGCCATTTGCCCTGCCACTTGCCATCGGTTTCAAGCGCGTGCACTGCCAACAGGGCGTCGGCGCCATAACGCTCGGAAGCTTCGCGCAGTGGCGCCGGGTCGTTGCCTTCGAGCTGCTTGGCGTTGGCCACCAGTTGTTCCTGCAGGTCGGCCAGCGGCAGGCGCAATGGCAGGCCGCGGTGCTGGGCGGCACGGCGCAGCGACTGGGCGCTGGCCTGGCCATCGCCAACCAGGCTGCTGCCCTCGACACTGTCGTTGAGCCACCAGCCGAGGACCGACGGCCGGTTGCTGCCCCACAGCGCCAGCCCGGCCTTGCGCAAGGCCCGCTCGGTGCTGCCCGGGTCGAACTCGACCATCACCGACTCAGGCGGGCCGGCCTCGGTACCGACCTGGTTGATGATCTGTTGCGGGTCCTTGCGCAGTTCGGCCAGCGCCGGTTTTTGCGGCGCCTTGGGGTCGCCGGTCAGGCGCAGCACCAATGTATCGAGTGCCTTGGTGGTGGCTGCGGCGCGGGCTTCAGCGCCCTGCCCTTCGAGCGGTTCGCGCACCTGATAGAGCCCGGCAACGTTTTCGGCCTGGGCGGCAATACTGACCAAGGCAAGGCAGCCGGCTGACAGATAATTGAGAAGACGCATTGAGGATTCCTGTCCAGTCGAGCTTCAAGCTGCAAGCTTCAAGCTGTAAGAAAAAGCAGTCAGAACCCCAACGCTTTCGCTTGCGGCTTGGGGCTCACTGCTTGCAGCTTATACAGAAGGAACTGCATCAACCACCCGCGAGCCTTTTTCAGCAATTTACTGCCCTGCCCGTCGGCCTGAGGATGGCCGCTGCACGGCAACCCTGATAAAATCGCGCGCCTTCACAGACCTCTGACGTTTCAGGCAGCCGCCGCTCCCCAGCCGGCCTTGGCCGTCACGGTCGTTTTTACGAATCCCTCCCTCTTAAAGGCCTGGATCAATGAGCAAGCAACCCTCCCTGAGCTACAAGGACGCCGGTGTAGACATCGACGCCGGCGAAGCACTGGTCGAACGCATCAAGGGCGTGGCAAAACGCACCGCACGCCCTGAAGTCATGGGTGGCCTGGGTGGCTTCGGCGCCCTCTGCGAGATCCCGGCCGGCTACAAGCAGCCGGTGCTGGTCTCCGGCACCGACGGCGTCGGCACCAAGCTGCGCCTGGCGCTGAACCTGAACAAGCACGACAGCATCGGCCAGGACCTGGTCGCCATGTGCGTCAACGACCTGGTGGTCTGCGGCGCCGAGCCGCTGTTCTTCCTCGACTATTACGCCACCGGCAAGCTCAACGTCGACGTCGCTGCGACCGTGGTCACCGGCATCGGCGCCGGCTGTGAACTGGCCGGCTGCTCCCTGGTTGGCGGCGAAACCGCCGAAATGCCGGGCATGTACGAAGGCGAAGACTACGACCTGGCCGGTTTCTGCGTCGGCGTGGTGGAAAAGGCCGAGATCATCGACGGCTCCAAGGTCGCTACCGGCGACGCGCTGATCGCCCTGCCGTCTTCGGGCCCGCACTCCAACGGCTACTCGCTGATCCGCAAGATCCTCGAAGTGTCGGCAACCGACATCGAGAACACCCAGCTCGACGGCAAGCCGCTGACCGACCTGCTGATGGCGCCGACCCGCATCTACGTCAAGCCACTGCTGCAACTGATCAAGCAGACCGGCGCCGTCAAGGCCATGGCCCACATCACCGGTGGCGGCCTGCTGGACAACATCCCGCGCGTTCTGCCGAAAAACGCCCAGGCCGTGGTTGACGTGGCCAGCTGGCAGCGCCCTGCGGTATTCGACTTCCTGCAGGAAAAAGGCAACGTCGATGAGCACGAGATGCACCGCGTACTGAACTGCGGCGTGGGCATGGTCATCTGCGTGGCGCAGGACCAGGTCGAAGCAGCACTGAATGTTCTGCGCGCAGAAGGCGAGCAACCTTGGGTCATCGGCCGCATCGAACAAGCCGCTGAAGGCGCTGCCCAGGTCGAGCTGCAGAACCTCAAGGCACACTGATGCCGAGCAAGCCCTGTAATGTTGTGGTACTGCTGTCGGGTTCGGGCAGCAACCTGCAAGCCTTGATCGACAGCAGCCGTGGTGAACACAGCCCGGTACGCATCGCTGCGGTGATTTCCAACCGCGCTGACGCCTACGGCCTGCAACGCGCGGCGGCGGCGGGTATCGCCACCGCCGTACTGGACCACACCGGCTTCGACGGCCGTGAAGCCTTCGATGCGGCGCTGATGGCGCGCATCGACGGCTTCGCGCCCGACCTGGTGGTGCTGGCCGGCTTCATGCGTATCCTCAGTGGCGGCTTCGTGCGCCACTACCAGGGCCGCCTGCTCAACATCCACCCGTCGCTGCTGCCCAAATACAAGGGCCTGCATACTCACCGACGGGCCTTGGAGGCAGGCGACGCCGAGCACGGCTGCAGCGTACACTTCGTCACCGAGGAACTCGATGGCGGCCCTCTGGTCGTACAGGCTGTGGTACCGGTAGTGTCAGGCGATAGCGCCGAAAGCCTGGCCCAGCGGGTACACCAACAGGAACACCAGATCTACCCGCTGGCAGTGCACTGGTTTGCCGAGGGGCGCTTGCGCCTGGGCGAACAGGGTGCATTACTGGACGGCCAGCCACTGCCGGCCAGTGGCCATTTGATCCGACCCTAGGAGAATTTATGCGTCGCGCCCTGCTCTTGGCTCTCGCCGTGCTCGCCCTGCCCCTCCAGGCAGCCGACTTGAAACCCTTCTCGGCCAGCTACACCGCCGACTGGAAGCAACTCCCCATGAGCGGCACTGCCGAGCGCAGCCTGGTCAAAAATGCCAACGGTACCTGGGACCTTAATTTCAAGGCTTCCATGATGATCGCCAGCCTGACCGAGCAAAGCACCCTGCGCATGGACAACGACACCCTGCTGCCGCAGAAGTATCACTTCGAGCGTGGCGGCCTGGGCAAAGCCAAGAAAGTCGACCTCACCTTCGACTGGAACGGCAAGAAAGTCACCGGCAGCGATCGGGGCGATGCCGTCAGCCTGCCGCTCAACCGCGGCGTGCTGGACAAGTCCTCCTATCAGCTGGCGCTGCAGCATGATGTGGCCGCCGGCAAGAAAAGCATGACCTACCAGGTGGTCGATGGTGACGAGATCGACACCTACGATTTCCGCGTGCTGGGTACCGAAAAGGTCACCACCAAGACTGGCCAGGTCGAGGCGGTCAAGGTCGAGCGCGTGCGCGACCCGAGCCAGAGCAAGCGCATCACCGAGCTGTGGTTCGCCAAGGACTGGGACTACCTGCTGGTACAACTGCGCCAGGTCGAGACCGATGGCAAGGAGTATGTGATCGTGCTGCAGGATGGTACGGTCGACGGCAAGTCGGTCAAAGGCAACTAAGCCGCAGCCCGCAAGATCCGTAGCCCCGCCCTGTGCGGGGCTTCTTTTTGCCTGGGCCACATGAAACTTGTTTCATGGTCATTTTATTTACTTAGGCAGCTAACAAACTCTATAAAAGAAGTGCGCGACATTATGTCGCAACCAACTGAGCAGTGGAGTTTAACGATGACAGTCCAAGTAACCGAACGCGACGAATCGAAAATGTCCCACGAAGGCCTGGCCGCTGGCGTGCGGATCTGGGATGTGCACCAGCAAGGTGAATTGGTCGGGATGTTCCATAACGAACACGAAGCCCACCAATACCGGGCAGAGCTTGAAGTGCTGGAAAACCAGCGCGCTACGCAATGACCCACACAGTCTTTTGATTTGGGGCCGCTTTGCGGCCCATCGCCGGCAAGCCAGCTCCTACAGGTACCGCGCAGGCCTCAAGTACTGCGAAATTCCTGTGGAGCTGGCTTGCCGGCGATGGGGCTGCGAAGCAGCCCCAATAGGCGTTACCGCTTAGGCGGGGGTTTTCATGCTTACCACATCAAGTCGTCAGGGATCTTGTACGCAGCGTACGGATCGTCCTCATCCGCTTCCTCGACATGGGTGTTGAGCAGCAGGATGCGATGGGGGTCGCGCTCCTGGATCTTCACCGCTGCCTCGCGAGGGATGACTTCGTACCCCCCACCAAACGACACGATCGCCAGCGCGCCATTGCTCAGCTTGCTGCGCATCAGGGCGTTCACCGCAATGCGCTTGACCTTCTTGTCGTCGACGAAGTTGTAGTAGTCCTCGGTGGTGAGCTTGGGCAGGCGAGTCGCCTCGATCAACTGCTTGATCTGCGCGGCACGGGCCTTCTGTTCGGCCTTTTCCTGCTGCTGACGGTTCAGTTCCTGGTCACGCTTGGCCTTCTCGGCCATGGCTTCCTTGGCCAGGCGCTGCTGGGTATCGTCGACTTCGACCTGGCCCTTGTGCTCCAGACGTTTCTGTTTCTTTTGGGCCTTGTTGGCCTGGGAGACCTGCTTCTGGTTGACCAGACCGGCCTTGAGCAATTGATCGCGAAGGGAAAGACTCATGGATGTTCACTCACTTATTCAGCCACTCAGCCGCAGCTGGGCAGGTTCTTTTCCTGACGTTTGGCTTCCCCCCAAAGGGCGTCCAGTTCGTCAAGGTTACACGATTCGATGGGGCGACCGCTGTCGCGCAATGCCTGTTCGATAAAGCGAAAACGC
>NZ_MOMO01000147.1:0-2133 GCF_009933855.1 Pseudomonas sp. SG-MS2
GGTAACGGTGGTGCCGCTGTCGTCGATGCTCGGGTTGCCGACAACTTGCGGTGGGGTGCTGTCGGGGGCGGTGAAGTCGACCGGGCCGGCACTGTTGCCGAGATTGTCGGTGGCCTCCACGGTGAGGCTTTCGCCGTTGCGCTGTGGCGGGTCGAGGGTGACATCGAAGCGCCCGTCGGCGCCGACTGTCGCGGTGCCCAGCACGGTACCGTCCGCCGCACGTACCGTGACGATCGAGCCGCTCTGGCCCTGGCCGGTGAGGTGCAGACCAGCGCTGTCGACGGCCAGCCCGGAAGGCTGCAAAGGCCCGTCCAGGTCCGGCGCGGTCAGGGTTGCGGTCGAGGTGTTGCCCGCAGCATCACGCAATACCACGTCGAGCATCTGGCCATCGGACTGGGCCGGTGTCAGTGTGAGGGTGAAGACGCCGTTCGCGCCGACCACTGCAGTGCCCAGCACCGTGCCCTGGGCATCGCTCACCTGCACGCTGGCCCCGGGTTCACCGCGGCCAGTGAGGGTAGCGCCATCGGCGCTCAGTTGCAGATCACTGGCCGGGTTGGGCGGGGTGATGTCCGGTGCGCCGACCTGGGTCGGCAGTGAGCTGTTGCCGTCGGCGTCCAAGGCCACCACATCGAGCAGCTCACCATTTGCCTGAGCGGGATCAAGGGCGACGGTGAAGTTGCCGTCATTGCCCACTTGCACGCTGCCCAGCACATTGCCTTGGGCATCGCGCACCTCCACCAGGCTGCCAGCCGGAGCGGTGCCGCTGACGGACGAGCCATCGGGGGCTACCACCACCCCGGCGGGGCCTTCCGGGACCGGTGTCTGTGGCACGATGATGCTGAGCTCAGGCGACGGATTGCCGGCAGCATCGGTTTGTACCAGCACGATGCTTTCGCCCGCAGCCACTGGAGCATCCAGTTCGACCAGGAAGGTGCCATTGGCTGCCACGGTGCCACTGCCGATCACATTGCCGTCGGCATCCAGCACTTGCACTGTGGCACCTGCTTCACCGCGGCCCGATATCACGACGCTGCCGGCGCCCACCACCACGCCGGTGATGAGGCCCGGGGCAGTAATGTCCGGGGCGGTATAAGCCAGCGGGGCGGAGCTGTTGCCGGCGGCATCGGTGACTGTGATGGCCAAGGCGTCACCGTTGGCCTGGGCCGGGTCGAGAGTGAGGCTGAAGCTGCCGTCCGGCCCGGCGATAGCGCTGCCGATCAGGGCACCGGAGGCGTCGCGCACCTCCACCCGTGCACCGGGTTCGGCATTGCCGGTCAGCGTTTGACCATCGCTCAGCGTCAGCCCGGTCGGTTGCCCGGGGGCTATAAGGTCCGGTGCCGTCAGGGGGCTTGTCGTCGATACGTTGCCAGCGGCATCGGTCAAGGTCACTTGCAGCGACGAGCCATCGGTCACTGGCGGGGTCAGTTGCAGGGTAAAGGTGCCATCAGGCTGCACCGTCCCGGTGCCCACGACCTGGCCCTGGTCGTTCGATACGGTTACCGTTGCCCCCGCTTCCCCGCGCCCCGAGACGGTACGGCCATCGGCGCTGATGATCAGGCCACTGGCGGGCGTTGGCGCAGTGGTGTCACCACCGCCCGTGTCGATGTCCGGCGCGGTGACGGTGCCGGTAGTGGAGGTGTTGCCGGCGGCATCGGTGGCCGTTATCTGCAACTGCTCGCCGTCGACCAGCGGTGGGTCGAGGGTGATGCTGAACGCACCGTTGGCGCCCACGACCACGCTACCCAGTACCGTGGTGCCGTCCGCTGCGAGCACGCGCACGGTACTACCTGGTTCGGCACGCCCGCTGACTACTCTGCCGTCAGCGCTGACGGCCAAGTCGGTCGGTTGTGCGGGTGGCGTGGTGTCGGGCGGGTTGCCGACCCCGTTATCCGGTGCGTTGACGGCTGTTGCGGGTGAGGTGTTGCCAGCGGCATCGGTCAAACTCACATCCAGGCTTTCGCCATTGACCTGGGGCGAGTTCAAGGTGATGTCGAACGTACCGTCGGCGCCCACCGTGCCGCTGCCGATCAGGTTGCCGGCGCCATCGCGTACATTCACCGTGGCACCTGCCTCGCCGCGGCCGGTCAGGCGCAGGCCATCGGGCGAAACCAGCAGGTCGATAGGCGTGGCGGG
>NZ_MOMO01000148.1:0-7647 GCF_009933855.1 Pseudomonas sp. SG-MS2
CCATCAACAGTGTTTCCAGTGGCCTGGAAGACATCGCCCAGGGCGAAGGCGACCTGACCCGCAACCTGGAAGTGCGTGGGCGTGATGAAACCGCGCAACTGGCCGGCTGGTTCAACCAGTTCCTCAGTGCCATCCGCAGCCTGATCCAGCACATCGGCGCGGCGGCGAGCAAGATCCTCAGCACGTCCACCAGCTCTACTCAGGTCTCCAGCGACATGGCCGAGGCCGCCGGGCGCCAGCGCGAAGCGGTGGACATGGTGTCCACCGCATTCCACGAAATGGTCGCCACCGCCAACGAGGTTGCCCGCTCCTGCAGCCAGGCCGCGCAATCGGCCGACAGCGGCCAGCAACAGGCCCGCGAAGGCCAGCAGCAGATCGATGCGGCCGTCAGCAGTGTCGACCGGCTGAGCCAGGAGATCGAGCAATCGGCGCAGTCGATTCAGCAGTTGGAGCGCGACAGCAATGCCATTCAGTCGATCCTCGGTACCATTCGCTCGATTGCCGAACAGACCAACCTGCTGGCGCTCAATGCTGCGATCGAAGCCGCCCGCGCCGGCGAACAGGGCCGTGGGTTTGCGGTAGTTGCCGACGAGGTCCGGGCGCTGGCCAAGCGCACCGCCGATTCCACTGCTGAAATCGACGGGCTGCTTGGCAACCTGGCCAGCCGTACCGCCGAAGTGGCCGAGCAGATGCATGCCAGCCTGGAAGTGTCGCAGCAGTCGGTCAGCCGCATTGGCCTGGCCCGCGACAGCTTTGGCCAGATACGCGAGTCGGTGGACATCATCCGCGACATGAACACGCAGATCGCCACCGCGGCGGAAGAACAGCACCAGGTTGCCGAAGACATCAACCGCCATATCAGCCAGATTCACGGTGATGCGCAGCTGGTGGCCGACCTGGCTCAGGCGGCGCGGCAGGACTCGGAAAGCCTGGCCGGGTTGTCCAATGAGCTGGATTCGCTGGTACGACGCTTCCGTACCTGAGCGGTTGTCTGCACCGGCCTCTTCGCGAGTTATCGGGAAGAGGCCGGTGCCCCTGCTACAACGTCAACTCACCCGGTGTCGAGCCAAACAATTGCTTGAAGGCGGCGATATAGGCCGACGTCGAGTCATAGCCACAGCCCAGCGCCGCTTCGGTCACGCTCGCCCCCGTCTCCAGCAGCGCCAGCGACGACAATAGCCGCATGCGTTGACGCCAGTTGCGAAAACTCAACCCCGTCTCTCGCTGAAAAAGGCGCATGAGGGTCTTCTCCGAGCACTGCAGTTGGCGGGCCCACTGCTGCAGGGTCTGCACCTGATCCGGCGCGGCTATCAGGCTGTTGCACAGCGCCAGCAAGCCTGTATGCCGTGGCAGTGGCAGGGAAAACCCCACTTCAGGCAACGTACGAAGCTGGTCGAGCAGCACCGAGACCAAGCGGCCTTCCACGCTGTCGCCTTCGGGATAGTGCGGCGGGAACACGCAAAACTGCTTTATCAACTCACGCGCCAGCGGTGTCACTTCCAACACCCGGCACTGCGCCGAAGCCCATGGGCAAGCGTCGCGGCGAATGTACAGGCTGCGCATTTCCGCCCGCCCGGACGTCACCACTTCATGTTCGGCTTCGGCAGGGATCCACACGCCCCACTGCGGCGGCGCGAAATAGCTGCCATCACGCGTGTAGACACCCAGCACGCCGCTGATCGCATAGGAAAACTGCACCCAGTCGTGGCTGTGGCGGGTGGTCCAGGAGCCGGCCCCCAGGCTTTCAGCACGGGCATAGAGCGGCCTGGGCAAATGGACCAGGGTAGGGATGGCGCGGGGGTGTCCGATAATCGGCATGGTGAGTTCTTGTAGTTCTGACCAGACAAGCCTAACACCCGCCAGAGCGTCCCTGCAGCCCTTCAGGCAGTTACCGCTCGACGATCACTGTCACCCCTTGCCCACCCGCCGCGCAGATCGAAATCAAGCCTCGCCCCTTCCCCGCCGTCGCCAGCAGTTTGGCCAGGTTGGCCAGGATCCGCCCCCCGGTCGCGGCAAACGGGTGCCCTGCCGCCAATGAGCTGCCTTTGACGTTGAGCTTGCTCCGATCGATCGCACCCAGGGGAGCATCCAGTCCCAGCCGCTCGCGGCAGAAATCGGCACTCTCCCAGGCCTTGAGCGTGCACAGCACCTGGGCAGCAAATGCCTCATGGATCTCGTAGTAATCGAAGTCTTGCAGGGTAAGGCCATTGCGCGCCAGAAGCCGCGGCACCGCATAGGCCGGCGCCATCAGCAGCCCTTCCTGGCCCTTGACGAAGTCCACCGCAGCAGTCTCGCCATCGACCAGATAGGCCAGCACCGGCAGGCCCTGTGCCTGCGCCCACTCCTCTGTGCCCAGCAGCACCAGCGACGCACCATCGGTCAGCGGTGTGGAATTGCCTGCTGTGAGTGTGCCCAAGCCACTGCGGTCGAACGCGGGCTTGAGCTTGCTCAACTGCGCAAGGGTCAAGTCCGGCCGCAGGTTGTTGTCGCGCGTAAGGCCCAGAAACGGTGTCAGCAGGTCATCCTGCCAACCCTCGGCGTAGGCCGCTGCCAGATGCTGATGGCTAAGCAGAGCCAGCTCATCCTGCTCGGCGCGACCGATCTGCCAGGCCTGGGCCATGCGCTCGCAGTGTTCGCCCATCGACAACCCGGTACGCGGCTCGCCATTGCGTGGCAGCTCGGGCTTGAGATGGCCCGGGCGCAACTGCACGAAGGGCTTCAACCGCTCGCCCAAAGTCCTGCCGCGGTTGGCCTGCAGCAAGATGCGCCGCAGCCCTTCATTGACCCCGATCGGGGCATCGGATGTGGTGTCGACGCCACCGGCGATACCGCTGTCGATCTGCCCGAGGGCAATTTTGTTGGCCACCAGCAGGGCAGCCTCCAGCCCGGTACCACACGCCTGCTGAATATCGTAGGCCGGTGTCTGCGGCGACAGCCGCGAACCGAGCACGCATTCGCGGGTCAGGCTCATGTCGCGCGAATGCTTGAGCACCGCACCGGCCACTACTTCACCCAGGCGCAAACCGTGCAGGCGGTAGCGTTCTGTCAGGCCCTCCAGCGTGACCGTGAGCATCGCCTGGTTGCTGACAGTGGCGTAGGCACCGTTGGAGCGGGCGAAAGGGATTCGGTTGCCGCCCAGAATCGCGACCCGGCGAAGTGAACGCATGCGTAGATTCCTCCTGAAACAATTCGATCCGAACAGCCTAGGTGTTTTTGCCGCATTCGAACGACCTCTTCACAAAGTTGGTCCACACTTCAATGCTTGCCTTCAGGGAGACCCGCACATGAGCGACCGCTATCTCGGCTTTGCCAACTCCAACCTCGGCCGCCGCTTCGTCGATGCCCTCGGGCTGCCACGCCCGGCACCGCTGGAACGCTGGCAGGCCGGCCGCCTGCGCCCGGTGGAGGGCGCACTGGTCATCGGCGGTGGGCCTCTGGCAAATCAGGTCGAAGCCATCGCTCCACGCCTGACCGACGAATGCTACAGCTTCAATGGTGTAAGCCTGCAGGCTCCCGCCTGGGTGGCTGGCCTGGGGCCCAAGCTCAAGGCCGTGGTGTTCGATGCCAGTCATCTGTCCGACAGCGATGAGCTGAAGCAGTTGCGCGAATTCTTCCAGCCGTTGCTGCGCAGCCTGGCACCCTGCGCCCATGTGGTCATACTCGGGCGCGCACCGGAAGGCATCGACGACCCGCTGGCCAGCGTCGCCCAGCGTGCCCTGGAGGGTTTCAGCCGCTCGCTGGCCAAGGAATTGCATAACGGTGCGACGGCGCAGCTGTTGTACGTGTATGAAGCTGCCGATGGCCAGCTCGAAGGCGCCTTGCGCTTCTTCCTGTCACCCAAGAGCGCATTCATTTCCGGCCAGGTGCTGCGCTTGCAGGCCTGTGCCAGCCAGGTAGAAGACTGGACGCGGCCGCTCGCCGGGCGCCGGGCATTGGTCACTGGCGCTGCACGCGGGATCGGCGCCGCCATTGCCGAAACCTTGGCACGTGATGGTGCCGAGGTGATGCTGCTGGACGTGCCGCAGGCCCAGCGAGACCTCGATGCACTCGCCGCCCGCCTGGGTGGCAAGGCGCTGGGGCTGGACATCTGTGCCAGTGACGCAGCCGCGCAACTGCTCCAGGCCTTGCCTGATGGCATCGATATCGTCGTGCACAACGCCGGCATCACCCGGGACAAGACCCTCGCCAACATGACCCCCGATTACTGGGACGCCGTCATGGCGGTCAACCTCAAAGCACCCCAGGTACTGACCCAGGCGCTGTATGAAGGCGGCGCCCTCGGCGCAGATGCACGCATCACTCTGCTGGCCTCGGTCAGCGGCATCGCCGGCAACCGCGGCCAGGCCAACTATGCCGCAAGCAAGGCCGGGCTGATCGGTTTTGCCCAGGCCTGGGCACCCAAGCTCGCCGGGCAAGGTGGCAGCATCAATGCCGTGGCCCCCGGTTTTATCGAGACGCACATGACCGCCGCCATGCCCATGGGCCTGCGTGAAGCCGGGCGGCGCCTGAGCTCGCTGGGCCAGGGCGGGCGCCCGCAGGATGTCGCCGAGGCCATCGCCTGGCTCAGCCAGCCCGGTTCCGGCGCGGTGAATGGCCAAGCGCTGCGGGTCTGTGGCCAGGCATTGATGGGAGCTTGAGCATGAACCGGCACTGGCATGACCTGAACAGCCCCGACTCACGCGCAAGCCTTTATCTGCGCGCGGCCAGCAAACGCAAGATCAGCGGCCACACACTGCCAGCCGATGGCCTGCGCTGCTTCATCCCTATACAGCCCGGCAATCTCGCGGCGTACCGCAATCTGTGCCACTTCACCGATGACGCCCGCTTGCCGGGCACCTACCCCCATATCATGGCGTTTAACCTGCAGTTGCAGTTGCTGACCGCCCACGGCTTCCCTTTCCCGCTGCTGGGCCTGGTACACCTGCACAACCGCATCGAGGTGCTGCGCCCCCTGGGTGGTATCGACGGGCTGCACTTTGCGGTGCATGCCGACAACCTGCAGCCACATGCCAAAGGCGGCACATTCGACCTGATCACCGAAGCCGAAGATGGCCTTGGCCTTTTGTGGCGCGAAACCAGCCGCATGCTGGTGCGCGGCTTGAAACTTGAAGGGCAGCCTGAAGAAAGCGAGGAAAGCGAACCGCAGCCTTTGCCTGAAACGACCCGCTGGTACGCCGACAGCGATATTGGCCGGCGCTACGCCAAAGTCTGTGGCGACTACAACCCGATTCATCTGAGCGCCACAAGTGCCCGGTTGTTCGGCTTCCCCAGGGCGATCGCCCATGGCATGTGGAGCAAGGCCATGGCGCTGGCAGCGCTGCGTGGGCACCTGCCAGGCAGCGGGTATGCCTTTGAAGTGGATTTCCGCAAGCCAGTGCGGTTGCCATCGGAGGTGGTATTGAGTGCCAGCGCCGCCGGCCCTGCCGGTGAGCTGCGCCTGGATGGGCATGGTGAACTGCTGCACATGGTCGGGCGCTGGGGTTCGCTCTGAAGGCCGCAGGCTGCTTAGGCCCCTTGAATCCTCTTGCTTTGCATTGGGGCTGCACGGAAGCTATGCGGCACTAGGAGAACCGCAATGAACCTGCAAGAACTCACTCAACGCCTGCACCAGATCCGTGACAACAACGACTGGCGCGGCTTCCACAGCCCGAAGAACCTGGCCATGGCCGCCAGCGTGGAAATGGCCGAGCTGGTGGAAATCTTCCAATGGCTCAGCGAAGACGAATCGCGCCAACTGCCTGCGGACAAGCTCGCCCACGCCGGCCAAGAGGTAGGTGACGTCATTCTCTACCTGCTGCTGCTGTGCAGCGAACTGGGCCTGGACATGGAGCAGGTGGTACGGGCCAAGCTGGCCGACACCGAAAGGCGCTTCGCCCGATGAACGACCGTCACTTCGATGAGCTGGCCACTCGCTTCGCCGAGAAGATCTATGGCGGCGCCAAAGGCGCGATCCGCTTGGCCGTACTGCAGGCCGACCTGGCCGATGCCCTCCCCGACCGCCCGCTGCGGGTACTCGACATCGGAGCCGGGCTCGGCCACATGGCTTTATGGCTGGCCGAGCGCGGTCACCAACTGACCCTGGCCGAGCCGGCCGCACCCATGCTCGAAGGTGCCCGCACGCGCTTTGCCGATGCCGGCCAGACCGCCACGTTCATCCAGGCGCCATGGCAGGACCTGCTCGGTCAGCTCACCGAGCCCTACGATCTGGTGCTGTGCCACGCCGTGCTCGAATGGCTGGCCGAGCCAGAGAGCATCCTGCCAGTGCTGCACCAACTGACCGCACCTGGCGGGTGGTTGTCCCTGGCCTTCTACAACCGGGATGCGCTGGTTTATCGCAACCTGCTCAAAGGCCATTTCCGCAAGTTGCGCAGCAACCGCCTGGAAGGTGAAAAACAGAGCCTCACCCCGCAGAAACCGCTTGATCCACGTGAGCTCAAGGTGCAACTTGATCCTCTGTGGCAGGTCGAAACCGAGAGTGGCGTGCGAGTTTTCCACGACTACATGCCCAGGGAATTCCAGGCCAAGGCCGAGATGCTCGACCTGCTGGAAATGGAACTGGCCCACCGCCGCCACCCGAGCTTTGCCGGGCTTGGCCGCTACCTGCACTGGATGTGCCGCCCTCGCTGAACCACCCGCCGGGAGGATTTCATGCCGTACCGCCTGCTGTGCCTGGCCTTGCTCCCGCTTGCCCTCAGCGCCTGTCAGGGCAGCAACCCGTACGTTGCCAGCAGCCGCCCCTTGCCGCCGGCCCCCGCGCAGGCGGCCAGCACCTTCGACGCCAGTGCCTACCCGGCCCCACCGCGTGACTATGGCCGTTACCGCAGCTGGAGCTGGCGCGACGGCCAGTTGCCAAGCGGCACTGCCGACGCCGACCCGGGGCAACTGGCCGATGCCGTCAGTGGCGCCCTCGACCAGCATGGACTGCGCCCGGCCAGGGGCGCGACCGGCGACTTGCTGGTCAGTGCCGACATGCGCCTGGAGCGGCGTTTGCGCCAGGTACGCGACTATGATTACTACGACCCCTACTACGGCCCCGCCCCCTACGGCGGTGTCGGTTTCGGCGGTTACCGCAACGGTTACGGCGCCTATGGCAGCGTGCCGATCGTACGCACTTACGAAGTTGAAGTGATGGTGGTGCGCATCGACCTGTTCGACGCCCGCAACGGCCAGCCGGTGTGGAGCGCGAGCGCTGAAAGCGGCAGTGACAAAAGCTCGCCGCGTGACCGCGAAAGCGCATTGCGCGAATCGGTACACAAGGCACTCAGCGGCTATCCTCCCAGTTAATGCCTAACGGAGAACCATCATGTTGCGTCGCTTCGTTCTACTGTCATTCGTGCTGTTGCTTGCCGCCTGCTCCAGCAACAACGTCCAGCAGGATTTCGACGCCAGCCGAGACTTTGCCGCGTACCGCAGCTGGGCATGGCAAGAGCCGGCCCTGCACTACCGCCCGGATGACCCGCGTATCAAGAGCGACCTCACCGAACAGCGGATCCGCCAGGCCGTCGCCGACCAGCTCGACCAGCGCGGCCTGCGCCCGGCACAAGGCAATGCCCAACCTGATGTCAGTGTGCGTGCCTACCTGATCGTCGAACAACGCCAGCAGCAGATCACCACCAACTACGGTGGTGGCTGGGGCGGTTATTGGGG
>NZ_MOMO01000149.1:0-8124 GCF_009933855.1 Pseudomonas sp. SG-MS2
AAGACGGGCCGGGGCGTGGCGTGCTTACCCGCCGCGCCCGACCTTCAAGGAGCGCCCTCCATGATTCAGCCTGTCGCTGAACGTACACCGGCCGGGACCAGTTACCTGGCCCAAGGCCAGGGCCAACCCGTGGTGCTGATCCACGGCGTGGGCCTGAACAAGGAAATGTGGGGCGGGCAGTTCGTGGGCCTGGCCAACGACTACCGCGTCATTGCCTACGACATGCTCGGCCATGGCCAGAGCGCACTGCCTGCCGCCGACACTGGCCTGGAAGGCTACGCCGCCCAGCTGGCAGAACTGCTCGACCACCTGCAGATCGCCCAGGCGACCGTGATCGGCTTCTCCATGGGTGGCCTGGTCGCACGTGCCTTTGCCCTGAACTACCCGCAGCGTTTGTCTGCGCTGGTGGTACTCAACAGCGTGTTCAATCGCAGCCCGGAACAGAGCGCCGGCGTCATCGCACGCGCGGCCCAGGCTGCCCAGCAAGGCCCCGACGCCAACGTCGACGCCGCGCTCGACCGCTGGTTCAGCCGGGAATACAAGGCAGCCAACCCGGCGCAGGTCGCTGCGATTCGCCAGGTACTGGCTAGCAACGACCCGCAGGGTTACCACACCACTTACTCGCTGTTCGCCACCCAGGACATGTACCGCGCTGGTGACCTGGGCAGCATTCAGGTGCCGACACTGATCGCCACCGGCGAACTCGACTCGGGCTCCACCCCGGCCATGACCCGCCAGCTCGCTGCCAGCATTCCTGGCGCGCAAAGTGTGGTCCTCGCCGAGCAACGGCATATGATGCCGGTGGAGGCACCCCGTGAAGTCAACAAGATGCTTCTGGATTTCCTCAGCCAAGCCCGCACCCTCACCGAATCCGCCAAGGGGATTGTTGCATGACCCTCGTTCGTTTCCAGATGTGCATCGACGGCCAATGGCTCGATGCCCAGAGCGGCAAGACCTTCGACAGCCTCAACCCGGCCACCGCCCAGGCCTGGGCGCAACTGCCCGACGCTGATGAAGCCGATGTGGAGCTGGCCGTCCAGGCCGCCCAGCGTGCGTTCGACAGCAAAGCCTGGCGCAGCATCACCGCCACTGCGCGGGGCAAACTGCTGCGCAAGCTGGGTGACCTGATTGCCGAGAACAAAGAACATTTGGCTCAGCTGGAAAGCCGTGACAACGGCAAGCTGATCCGCGAAACCCGTGGCCAGGTCGGTTACCTGCCGGAGTTCTTCCATTACACCGCGGGCCTGGCAGACAAACTCGAAGGCGGCACCCTGCCGCTGGACAAGCCGGACCTGTTCGCCTACACCGTGCACGAACCAATCGGCGTGGTGGCCGGGATCATCCCGTGGAACAGCCCGCTGTACCTCACCGCGATCAAGCTGGCGCCAGCCCTGGCCGCCGGCAACACCATCGTGCTCAAGCCTTCCGAGCATGCCTCGGCGACCATCCTCGAGCTGGCCCGCCTGGCCCTGGAAGCTGGCTTCCCGCCGGGCGTGGTCAACGTGGTCACCGGCTACGGCCCCAGCACCGGCGCTGCGCTGACCCGCCACCCGCTGGTGCGCAAGATCGCCTTCACCGGCGGCGCCGCCACCGCTCGCCACGTGGTGCGCAGCAGTGCCGAAAACTTCGCCAAACTGTCGCTGGAGCTGGGCGGCAAGTCGCCGAACATCATTTTCGCCGACGCCGACCTGGACAGTGCCATCAACGGCGCCGTGGCCGGTATCTATGCCGCCTCCGGGCAAAGCTGCGTGGCAGGTTCGCGTTTGCTGGTACAGGACGAGATCTTCGACGCGTTCGTTGCCCGCCTGATCGAGCGGGCCAAGCGCATCCGCATCGGCAACCCCCAGGACGAAGCCAGCGAAATGGGCCCGATGGCCACCGCCCAGCAGTTGGCCGTGGTCGAAGGCCTGGTTGCTGCGGCCAAGGCTGAAGGCGCCAAGTTGCACATGGGTGGCAAGCGTGCCGAAGTCGAGGGCGAAGGCTGGTACTACGAGCCGACGCTGTTCGAGTGCGACAGCAACTCGATGACCATCATGCAGGAAGAAGTGTTCGGCCCGGTCGCTGCGGTCATCCGCTTCAAGACCGAGGAACAGGCCCTGGCCATTGCCAACGACTCGCAGTTCGGCCTCGCTGCCGGCATCTGGACCCGCGACCTGGGCCGTGCCCACCGCCTGGCCCGTGACGTGCGTTCGGGGATCATCTGGGTCAACACATACCGCGCAGTGTCGGCCATGGCACCGATCGGCGGCTTCAAGAACAGCGGCTACGGCCGTGAAAGCGGCATCGATTCGGTGCTGGCCTATACCGAGCTGAAGACCGTGTGGATCAACCTGTCCACCGCGCCGATGCCCGACCCGTTTGTGATGCGCTAAGAGGTAATACACGATGATCGAACCAGGCATCTACAAAGACGTGATGGGCTCCTTCCCGTCCGGGGTCACGGTGGTCACCACCCTGGACGCCGACGGCGCCATTGTCGGCATCACCGCCAGCGCGTTCAGTGCGCTGTCGATAGACCCGGCGCTGGTGTTGTTCTGCCCCAACTACGCCTCTGATACTTACCCGATCCTGCGGGACAGCAAGCAGTTCGCGATCCACCTGCTGTCCGCCGAGCAGACCGCCGAGGCCTATGCCTTCGCTGGCAAAGGCAAGGACAAGGCCAAGGGCATCGCGTGGCACCTGAGCGAGCTGGGCAACCCGCTGCTGGCTAAGGCCACGGCGATCATCGAGTGCGAGTTGTGGCGCGAATACGACGGCGGTGATCACGCGATCATCGTCGGCGCGGTGAAAAACCTGGTGCTGCCCGCTGACCCGGTGACCCCGATGGTCTATCACAGAGGCAAACTGGGCGCCCTGCCGCCGCTGGGCTGATGCCCTTGGGGCTGCTGCGCAGCCCGATACTTCTTTTTCAGGGGCCGCGCGACCCTCTCACCCTTGGTTGCGGCCCCTCTTTTGATTCGGAGCTAGGCAATGAGCAACGAAAAGTACGAAAAAGGCCTGCAGATCCGTACGCAGGTGCTGGGCGAGGACTACGTCAACCGCTCGATCCAGAACGCCGACGACTTCACCAAGCCTTTGCAGGAGCTGGTTACCGAGTACTGCTGGGGCCATGTCTGGGGCCGCGATGGCTTGTCGCTCAAAGAGCGCAGCATGATAAACTTGGCCATGATTTCCGCGCTCAACCGGCCCCACGAGCTCAAGCTGCATATTCGCGGCGCCTTGCGTAATGGCCTGAGCCGTGAACAGATTCGCGAGATCCTGCTCCAGGTCGGCATTTATTGCGGCGTGCCCGCGGCGGTGGACAGTTTCCGCCTGGCCCGCGAGGCGTTCGCCGAAGCCGATGCGGAGTCAACCCGTTAACAACGGGCTGTTCGAACCACTGCAGGGAGCACCTCGGTTCGGGGTGTTCCGCGATGTTGGCGAAACAGCCTCATAAAGAGCGCACCTGATGAAACGCCAGCCACTCGACGACAGCTTCAAGGTCAACCGCAACCCCGTAACACTGCGTGAAATCGTGCTCGACAAACTGCGCGGCGCGATCATGAATTTCCACCTGCTCCCGGGCGATCGCCTGGTCGAGCGTGACCTCTGCGACCGCCTCGGCGTCAGCCGTACCTCGGTGCGTGAAGCCCTGCGTCACCTGGAGTCCGAAGGCCTGGTGGAATTCGCCGATGCCAAGGGCCCACGCGTGGCCATCATCACCCTGGAAGACGCCCGCGATATCTACGAGCTGCGCTGTGTACTCGAAGGCCTGATCGTGCAGTTGTTCACCCTCAATGCCAAAGCCAAGGACATCCGGGCCCTGGAGCGGGCGCTGGAGGTCAACCGCGAGGCACTCGAGGAAGGCGAGTTGCAACAGGTGCTGGACTCTGTGCAAGGCTTTTACGAAGTGCTGCTCGAAGGCTCCGGCAACCAGGTCGCAGCGCAACAGCTGCGCCAGCTGCAGGCCCGCATCAGCTACCTGCGCGCCACCTCGGTGTCGCAGCAAAACCGCCGTGGCGCCAGCAACCTTGAAATGGAAAAAATCGTCGACGCCATCAAGAGTGGCGACCCGCTGGTCGCCCACCAGGCCTCGGTCGATCATGTGCGGGCCGCCGCCAAGGTGGCGCTGGACTACCTGCGCCAGAAGCAGGACGACAACACCAAGGTGCGCGACATGGTCGAGCCTTTGGCCCTCAAGGAACCCCGTATAGAACCCCGCATAGGCCGCTGACCATGCCCAACGCCCCGCGCTACTGCCCGCACTGCACCACAGAACTGGCCCGGGGCGTTCCCGACGGCGACACCCACGAGCGCCTGCACTGTACCGGGTGCGGCTATGTCCACTACATCAACCCGAAGATCATCGCCGGCTGCATCATCGAGCGCGATGGCAAGTACCTGCTGTGCCAGCGGGCGATCCCGCCCCGCCCAGGCACCTGGACATTGCCGGCCGGGTTCATGGAGGCCGGCGAAACCACCGAGCAGGCAGCGCTGCGTGAGGTGTGGGAGGAAAGCGGTGTGCGTGCCGAAATCGTCTCGCCCTACTCGATCTTCAGCGTGCCGAAAATCAGCGAGGTGTACATCATCTTTCGCGCCATCGCTACCGAGGAAACCGGGCAGTACGGGCCCGAGACGCTGACCTACACGTTCTTCGAACCCGACCAGATCCCTTGGGAAGAGATCTACTACCCGGCGATACGGCAGATTCTCGAGCGTTACATCCTCGAGCGGCAGGCTGGGGTGTACGGGATCTACATGGGCAATGACGACACCGGCAAGGTGCACTTCATTCGTTGAGCCTGCTGCGGCCTCATCACCGGTGCAGGCTGCATAAAGCCCTCGCCAATCCGCTATTCTCGGTGCACCCTTATCATCCCCGGCAGAAGGATGGGCAGAGCACACATGGCTAAATGGCTGGACGGCGGCGGGCTGATGGCCGAACGCATTCGCAATCACGACTGGAGCACCACCTCCCTGGGCCCGATCGAGACCTGGCCTGACGTACTCAAGACCACCGTGGCCCTGTGCCTGGCCTCGCGCTTTCCTCAGGCAATTCTCTGGGGGCAAGACCTGCTCACCCTGCACAACGACGCATTTCTGCCAATCCTTGGCAAAAAACCGCAAGCGTTGGGCAAGCCGTTTCGCGAAGTATGGCAGGAAGCCTGGGCCGACATCGAGGCCATGGCCGAACGCGCCTTGGGCGGTGAAGCCGTCTATATCGAGGACTTCCCGCTGACCATCGACCGCAACGGCGGCCCGGAGTGCGCTTACTTCACCTTTTGCTACAGCCCTATCCGCGACCAGAACGGCGAAGTGGTGGGCATGCTCGACACAGTCACCGAAACGACCGCCAGCGTGGTCACCAACCAGCGGCTGGCGTTTCTGGACGACCTGGGCCGGGCGGTGGCCAATGCCACCGACTCGGACCGGGTAATGACCATCACCACCGGCATGCTGGTCGAGCACCTGCAGCTGTCCAGCTGTGCGTACGCCGTGATGGATGCAGACCAAGATGGCTTCACCATCTGCGGCGACTCTGTAGCACCCGGCTCGCCACGGTTGGTGGGCCACTACCGCCTGGGCGACTTTGGCCGACTGGCGGTCAGCAAACTGCGCAATGGCCTGCCGCTGGTTATAACCGACAACCTGAGCGAGCTGCCCAGTGAGGAAGCCGCCACCTTTCAGGCCATTGGCATTACCGCAACCATCTGCATGCCATTGATCAAGGCAGGCCGACTCACCGCGCTGATGGCCATCCACGACAAGGCGCCACGGCGGTGGTCGCCTTACGAGCAGGCGCTGATCGGAGAAGTGACAGAACGTTGCTGGGCGCATATTCAGCGGGTCCAGGCCCATGCCGAAGTGCGCGAGGCGCTGGCCGCACTGGAATCGCTCAACGCCAGCCTGGAACACCGGGTCGAAGAACGCACCGCTCAGCTGTTGCATACCGAAGCGGTACTGCGCCAGGCACAGAAGCTCGAAGCCATCGGCCAACTGACCGGTGGCGTGGCCCATGACTTCAACAATCTGCTGACGATCATTCGCTCGTCACTGCACTTCCTGCAGCGGCCGAACCTCGACGAAAGCCGTCGCGAACGCTATCTCAAGACCATGACCGACACGGTCGACCGCGGCGCCAAGCTGACCGGCCAGCTGCTGGCCTTCGCCCGCCGTCAGGCATTGAGCCCCCAAGTACTCGAAGCCGGATCGCGCCTGCAGGCCATGGCCGACATGCTTGATGCCGCTACGGGCGCGCGGGTCCAGGTAAAACTGGAGTTGCCATCGACGCCATGCCACATCCGCGCCGACCTCAGCCAACTGGAAACCGCAGTGATCAACCTGATGCTCAACGGCCGTGATGCCATGGCTGGGGAAGGCACCTTGCACCTGCGCCTGCTGCCCAACCAAAGCATGTCTGGCCAGCGCGATCATCAAGAGCACCCAGGGCCGTTTGCCGCCATCTCGGTGGTGGACAGCGGTGTCGGCATCGCCGCCGAGTTGCTCGACCGTATCTTCGACCCGTTCTTCACCACTAAGGCGCCCGGCGAAGGCACAGGGCTTGGCCTGTCGCAGGTGTTCGGCTTCGCCAAGCAATCCGGGGGAGATGTAGAGGTAGCCAGCATCCAGGGCCAAGGGACGACCTTTACGCTGTACCTGCCACAAGTGGAACAGCCTGCCGAGCAGGCCAATGCGGCCGCAGAGGCCAGCCAACCGCTGGTGAGTGGCGCGCGGCGAAGAATATTGGTGGTGGAGGACGACCCGGACCTAGGCACTTTCACCGCACAGATCCTCGAAGACCACGGCTACCGGATCAGCTGGGTGAACTCTGCGGAAGAGGCCTTGATGGCGTTGGACGGCGCGGCGGGAGATTTCGATGCGGTATTTTCCGATGTGATGATGCCCGGCATGGGCGGCTTGGCCCTGGCCCGCGAGCTACGCCGCCAGCGCCCGCAATTGCCTGTGATCCTCACCTCCGGCTACAGCGACGCGATTGCCGAAGGCGGCCACGAGGGGTTCACATTCCTGGCAAAGCCCTATTCGGCAGAGCAGGTATGCCTGCTGCTTGGGAAGGTGCTGGGGCCCTGATGGCTGTCAAGGCTTTCCGGTAAGCAAGCGCGCCACACTCTGCGCCAGTTCTGCGCGCCGGTACGGCTTGCGCAACACCTCGAAGCCCTTGAGTTCGCGCGGTGTCAGGTTGGCGTAGCCGGTAATGATCAGCACTGGCAGGTCAGCCTGACGCTCGCGCATCCGTTGAGCGAACCGCACCCCGGTCATATCAGCCATGACATGATCGGTCACCAAAACATCCGGCCACCAGCCCTTCTCCACCAGCTGCAACGCTGCAGCGGCACTGGCGGCTTCGGTCACCTGATAACCCAGTTCACGCAACTGCAGCGCTGTGGCATGGCGCACGATCTCCTCGTCGTCCACCAGCAGCACCCGAAGTGCACCGTCGGCAAGCGGCACCTCGGCCATTTCACTGTCACGACACACCGCAGCCACATCGCTGCTCGGCAGCCATAACGTGGCAACGGTACCCTCCCCTTGCTGCGAGCGTATCTGGAAGCCGCCACCGGACTGGACGGCCAGCCCCTGGACCATCGGCAGGCCAAGACCAGTGCCCTTTCCCACGCCTTTGGTGGAATAGAACGGTTCGACGCAGCGGCGCAACTGATCTTCGTCCATGCCACTGCCACTGTCGCGAACCTGCAGCCACACCAGCGTCCCTTCAGTGAGGCCCGCAGGCCTTGGGGGCCCGTCGGCCTCAAGCCCTGCGCAGATCCTCAAGGTGCCACCGTCGCCCATGGCGTCGCGGGCGTTGACCGCAAGGTTGAGCAGCGCCAGTTCCAGTTGATGGGGGTCTACGAGGACTGCAGGCAGGGCTGGGTCAATCTGTACCTGCACGGCAACTGTCGGCCCCAGTGATCGGGCCAGCAGCTCGTGCATGTCTTCTACCAGAGCGGCCAACGACACGGCCTGTGGCTTGAGCGTTTGTCGGCGGGCAAAGCTGAGCAACCGCCCGACCAGATTGCGCGCACGCTCGGCAGCCTGCAGCCCCCCGTCGATCAGGCGCGGGGCACGTTCGGAGTGCGGCTGCCGGCGCAGCAACTCAAAAGAGGCGATGATAGGCGTGAGCATGTT
>NZ_MOMO01000150.1:0-5308 GCF_009933855.1 Pseudomonas sp. SG-MS2
ATACCCCTGCTATCGCAGGGAAGAGGACCAGTCACAGTTGGTCGACTCAGCACCTCAGGCGGTGCCAAGATCGAAATCAGTATATAAGTATTGTCAAGCTAAATCAATGAAAAATAAGAATTTTTTCATTTCAAGTGACACCTAAGAACATCAACTCCCATCATCAGCGGAGACCAGGCGAGGCTATAGCGCTAGAAGCCCCTGGCGCAAGGATTTTGAGCGCCAAATGAATTGCCGAGTGCTACCCCACAGGGGTCCTGGGAGCGCCACGCATACGCCGCCTCAGAGCCCATCACAAATGAGTAGTAACCATCAGCTGTCCTAGGAGGCGGACGGGTTACCGACCGGCTTGAGCCATCCTGTGATGCAGACCTCACCACAAATTCGAGACAGGACGAGACGTATGAAGGACACATTCTCAAAGCGAAATGGGTTCGCACAAACCGAGGAAGCTGAAATCACTGTCCGTGAGGACGCGCCGGAGGAGCTTCGCGGATACCTTCTCCAACTGGCGTACGAATGTGGGGTCAAGCCCTCTACGCTACGCACTCTCATGTGCAGAGCGTTGAAGAAACAAGAGGATCCAGATAACTGGTCTGAGCGCCCGAATATCGCCTGGGAGAACGAGGCACTTATCCGAGGATGCAAATGGTACAAGGTCTATGACGTCATCGAGCGAATCCACCAGCATTTGGCCGCCGAGGGCTATGACGGAGATGCCTATCATCACTTTGAAGTTGAGCTGAATGACTACTTCATCGAGAACGGGATAGGGTGGAAACTGGAAGCCACCGCGGTTCAGATCAGGGGGCCGGAATCTTTTGAGGTTGTGGTCAAGACCGCCCGAGATATTGAGCTGGAGAGCGGGCATGTAACGGCGAGCAAAGAGCTTCATCAGGCGATTGCCGACCTCTCACGCCGGCCGCATCCAGACCCCACTGGAGCTATCCAGCACGCAATGGCATCACTTGAATGCGTGGCTCGCGAAATCACAGGTGACGTGAAGGCCAATCTCGGAGACATCATGAAGCGTCATGGGAAGATTATTCCTCCGCCACTGGATCAAGCAGTAGTCAAAGCGTGGGGTTACGCATCCGAGAATGGTCGACACATTCGCGAAGGACGAGAGCCTACCTTCACTGAAGCTGAGCTGATCGTGGGACTTTGCGCATCCCTTGGGAGTTTCCTGGTGAAAACTGCACAGACGCTCTGAGGTGTTTGTAGCCCAATCGTAAGCGTCCGGCGAACTCACCTTCCGAACTCCAGCATTAAGGGCGATGGTGTCCGCGTATTTTTAAGCGGACGCGATCACCCTTATCGCCAGGATTTCCATGCGCCAACGAAGCTCTTATCCGAAACCGTTCAAAGCCCAGGTCGTTCAGGAATGCCTGCAACCTGGCGCAACCGTGTCCAGTGTCGCCATCAACCACGGCATCAATGCCAACGTCATCCGCAAATGGCTGCCGCTCTATCGAGATCTGCCCGCAGCGGCTTCACTACCAGCTTTCGTCCCGCTAAAAGCCGCACCTAAACGGCCAGTCGAAGCGTCAGTGATCATCGAGTTGCCCGTGGCCGGGCAAGTGATCACGGTGAAATGGCCAGCCTCGGATCCCGAGGGTTGTGCGCAATTTATTCGGGCTTTCGCTCAATGATCCGCATCGATGCCATCTGGCTGGCCACCGAGCCGATGGACATGCGCGCTGGCACCGAGACAGCATTAGCCCGGGTGATTGCGGTGTTCGGTGCGGCGAAGCCGCACTGCGCTTATCTGTTCGCCAATCGCCGGGCTAACCGGATGAAAGTGCTGGTGCACGATGGCGTCGGTGTCTGGCTGGCAGCGCGTCGACTGAACCAAGGCAAGTTCCACTGGCCCGGCATTCGCCACGGCTGCGAGGTCGAACTCGACAGCGAACAACTCCAGGCGTTGGTGCTGGGCCTGCCGTGGCAGCGCGTCGGTGCAGGCGGTGTGATTAGCATGCTGTAAACGCCGGCCATTTGGCCGGTCTACTTGTCGTCGCCCCGCGCCTGCTCTGGCACAATCGGCGGCATGACTTTCTCGCCCAACCTCGACCAGATGACCCCGGAACAGCTTCGTGCCTTGGCGGCACAGGCGTTGCAATTGCAATCCCAGGTCGAGGCGATGAGCAGGAAGATTCAGAACGATGAAATCCTCATCGAACAGTTCAAGTTCGAAATCGCCCTGCTCAAACGGCACAAGTTTGCCAAGCGCAGCGAGCAAATCAGCCCGGCGCAAAGCAACTTGCTGGATGACCTGCTCGACACAGACCTTGAAGCTATCGAGGCCGAGCTAAAACAGCTTCTCCCAGATGCGCCACAGGCCGAACCACGACAATCCCCGAAACGTGCGCCTTTGCCGCCGCAGTTTCCACGCACGGTGATTCGTCACGAACCCGAAAACACCCAGTGCGTCTGTGGCTGCCAACTTCAACGCATCGGCGAAGACGTCAGCGAGAAGCTGGATTACACGCCGGGCGTGTTTACCGTCGAGCAACATGTGCGGGGCAAATGGGCCTGTCGCCAGTGCGAAACCCTGATCCAGGCCCCGGTGCCAGCCCAGGTTATCGACAAAGGTATCCCGACCACAGGTTTGTTGGCCCACGTGATGGTGGCCAAGTTTGCCGATCACTTGCCGCTGTACCGGCAGGAGAAAATCTTTGGCCGTGCCGGGCTGGCAATTGCTCGCTCGACCCTGGCGCAGTGGGTCGGACAAACCGGCGTGCGGCTTCAGCCACTGGTCGATGCACTGCGTGAAGCCGTGCTGAACCAGGGCGTGATCCACGCTGATGAGACACCGGTGCAAATGCTTGCGCCAGGCGAGAAGAAAACCCACCGGGCCTATGTCTGGGCGTACAGCACGACGCCGTTTTCAGGGCTCAAAGCGGTGGTTTACGACTTCAGCCCAAGCCGTGCTGGCGAACATGCGCGCAACTTCCTGGGTGACTGGAACGGCAAGTTGGTCTGCGACGACTTCGCTGGCTACAAAGCCGGTTTCGAACAAGGCATCACTGAAATCGGCTGCATGGCCCACGCCCGGCGCAAGTTCTTTGATTTGCACGTGGCGAACAAAAGTCAGCTGGCTGAACAGGCCCTGCACTCGATCAGCGGCTTGTACGAGGTCGAACGTCAGGCGCGGGACATGAGTGATGAAGAGCGCTGGCGAATACGACAAGAATTGGCGGTGCCGATCCTCAAAAAACTGCATGACTGGATGTTGGCTCAGCGAGACCTGGTGCCCAATGGATCAGCCACGGCCAAAGCCCTCGATTACAGCCTGAAACGCTGGGTAGCACTGACGCGCTACCTGGATGATGGGGCTGTGCCCATCGACAACAACCAGGTCGAAAACCAGATACGGCCATGGGCACTCGGGCGCTCGAACTGGTTATTTGCGGGATCCCTGCGCAGCGGTAAGCGGGCTGCGGCAATCATGAGTTTGATCCAGTCGGCGCGCATGAATGGGCATGATCCGTATGCCTATCTCAAAGATGTGCTGACGCGGCTGCCGACCCAACGGGCCAGTGAGATCGGACAGTTGCTGCCGCATCAGTGGGTGCCGGCCTGACTTACGCAAGGTGAGTTCGCCGGACGCTTACGCCCAATCTGCCCACCCCTTCCGCGGAGCTACCGATGGATAGCAACGAAGAATTCAGTCTGGACGAAGTAGCCGCATCGAATCACAACCCTCCCGGTTGGGCTAGAAGGGATATCGAGATAACTCACCGAGGGAAAGCGCCAAAGCACTATGGCCCGCGCGCCTATAGGTTCTCTGCGCCAATGACCCTAAGCGTCATTCTCCCCAAGAGGGGATGGACGTTGTTGAAGCAGACAAAAAATTACGCCTACTTGATTCCGCCGACCGGGGCGAATCCGCCGTTCACCATCACCATCTCTGTCCCCACGGAAGCCGAATGCATCAACCTTGCGAGGCGCGCCTACCAGCGAGGGTTTTCATGGCAGGCTCAGCTAGGTGAATGGCCAGCGCTCTATCTGCACGAGCGACGTTTGGAAACGACAGAAATGTGGCGAAACCAAACCACAGGGGATATGGATAGCCGTCTCCATGTGTCCCCTCCGGAGTCGCGCCTCCACATTGGCGAATGGGGAGGCTGGGAGGCTGTTGTAACAGGCGTGGGCGGAACCTTTAAGGCTGGATATCGATTCCAACAGCCAGCAAGCCCTCATCCTCAAGCACAGCCACCTGCTCCTCCCCCGCTTCCGGACGATCCCGCGCTTTTCGAAGGTGCGGTCAGGACTGTAGAGCTGACGCAGTACGAGAGAAATGCAGCTGCTCGCCGCCTTTGCTTAGCGCACTTCGGCCCTACCTGCCAGGTATGTGGGCTGAACTATGAACGCAAGTACGGCCACATCGGGGCCGACCTCATACACGTCCATCACCTTACTCCATTAGCCGCTATCGGGGACTCGTACCAGGTTGACCCGCTTCGAGACCTCATCCCACTCTGCGCGACGTGTCATCATGTAGCGCACGCCCGAGTTCCACCTTACACCCCCGAGGAGATCCGAGCGTCCATTCGCTCCGTCTCAGCCCCGCAGCATTAGGTTGCCCAGTTCGCTGTCGCTGAGGGCGTTTGGACGAGGAAAATTGGCGCTAAACCCTTACGACAGAGACTACCCGTACATATTTGTACTTTTTATATTTCTTTTTCGCGTCCATTTCCGCCACCAGCGCACTGAGAGACGAGCTTTCGTAAACGACTTCCTCGTAACCTCCTTCATAAACGTTGCCGACTTGCAAAACCACTCGAATTTTCGAAGTCATCTTCTGGGAACGATTTTTGTTTAGTGGCATAGCATGGCCGGAAGCTCTCTCTGAGCTGCGTGCATCACCGAAAAGGGCCCGGCGCATCTCCTCTTCACTCAAATCCATAAACATTTACTCGTTCAGTGTGTAAGCGCAATGCCGCGAATTTACGGCGCAATTTCCCCATAGTAACAGCCTGTGCTAGGGCATAGCCCTAAGGAGTACAAATGTACCCCTGCTGAAAAGCTGACCTTTTCGCGACCGACACGCTCGCCCAGGAAGGGAGGAACTCTGGTACGTTCCGCGGAGCGGGTTGTAGCGACTGCGGGATGAAAAGATCCGACCACGCAAATCTGGATCGGGCGATCGAGAACCATGCTTGAGCTGGAAACTGGTGTCTGTGCAAGGAAAAGGAGCCGCCAAAAAGGTGGCTTTTGGCCGCTTGGCTGATTAACATCGGGCTGCCTCGCCTGCTTGCTGGTGCAGCCGCCTCACAGCACTGAACCAAGTTTGACAGACGCCAGC
>NZ_MOMO01000151.1:0-4686 GCF_009933855.1 Pseudomonas sp. SG-MS2
GGACTACGGCCAGGTCAACGTGATCGGGGTGTCCTGGGGTGGCGCCCTGGCCCAGCAGTTCGCCCATGACTATCCGGAACGCTGCAAGAAATTGGTGCTGGCCGCTACCGCCGCCGGTGCAGTGATGGTGCCGGGCAAGCCGAAAGTACTGTGGAACATGGCCAGCCCTCGGCGTTACATCCAGCCCTCACATGTGATTCGCATCGCTCCGCTGATCTATGGCGGCGCCTTTCGCCGCAACCCTGACCTTGCCATGCACCATGCCTCCAAGGTGCGCTCCGGCGGCAAGCTGGGCTATTACTGGCAGTTGTTCGCCGGGCTGGGCTGGACCAGCATCCACTGGCTGCACAAGATCCAGCAGCCCACCCTGGTGCTGGCCGGCGACGACGATCCGCTGATCCCGCTGATCAACATGCGCTTGCTGGCCTGGCGAATTCCCAATGCCCAGCTACATATTATCGACGACGGTCATCTGTTCCTGATCACCCGGGCTGAGGCCGTCGCCCCGATCATCATGAAGTTCCTCGAGCAAGAACGTCAGCGCGCGGTCATGCACCCCCGCCCGGCCTCCGGCGGCTAGGGTGCTGTTTGCTGTTGTTCTGTCCCGACCGTGGCCTGACGAAGGAGTGCTGCCATGAAAGACAAACCGGCCAAAGGAACGACAACGCTCCCCGCCATGAGCATGAACGCACAGAACGCGATCGTCGGCCTGCGCGGCCGCGACCTGATTTCCACGCTGCGCAATGTTGGCCGCCATGGCTTGCTCAACCCGTTGCATACCGCACGCCACCTGCTCGCCCTGAGCGGCCAGCTGGGGCGCGTGATGCTCGGCGACACACCCTATTCGCCGAGCCCGCGGGACGCGCGCTTCAGCGATCCTACATGGAGCCAGAACCCGTTTTACCGCCGTGGCCTGCAGGCCTATCTGGCCTGGCAGAAGCAGACCCGCCTGTGGATCGATGAAAGCCACCTGGACGACGATGACCGGGCCCGCGCGCATTTCCTGTTCAACCAGATCAACGACGCCCTGGCACCGAGCAACTCGTTGCTCAATCCGTTGGCGGTCAAGGAACTGCTCAATACCGGCGGACAGAGCCTGGTGCGCGGCGTGGCCCACCTGCTCGATGACCTGCGCCACAACGACGGCCTGCCGCGCCAGGTGGACGAGCGCGCCTTCGAGGTGGGCGGCAACCTGGCCGCCACGCCGGGCGCTGTGGTGTTTCGCAACGAGATGCTGGAGCTGATCCAGTACAAGCCAATGAGTGAAAAACAGCACGCTCGGCCCTTGCTGGTGGTGCCGCCCCAGATCAACAAGTTCTATATCTTCGACATGCAGGCGAACAACAGCTTCGTCCAGTACATGCTCAAGAACGGTTTGCAGGTGTTCATGGTCAGCTGGCGCAACCCCGACCCGCGCCACCGCGAATGGGGCCTGTCCAGCTACGTGGAGGCGCTTGAAGAGGCGCTCAACGCCTGCCGCAGCATCAGCGGCAACCGCGACCCCAACCTGATGGGGGCCTGCGCCGGCGGCCTGACCATGGCCGCGCTGCAGGGCCACCTGCAAGCCAAGCACCAACTGCGCCGGGTGCGCAGCGCCACCTACCTGGTCAGCTTGCTCGACAGCAAGTTCGACAGCCCCGCCAGCCTGTTCGCCGACGAGCAGACCATCGAAGCGGCCAAGCGTCGCTCTTATCAGCGCGGGGTACTGGATGGCAGCGAAGTGGCGCGGATCTTCGCCTGGATGCGGCCCAACGACCTGATCTGGAACTACTGGGTCAACAATTACCTGCTGGGCAAAACGCCCCCTGCTTTCGACATTCTCTACTGGAACGCCGACAGCACGCGACTGCCCGCTGCCCTGCATGGCGAACTGCTGGACTTCTTCAAGCTCAACCCGCTCACCCACCCCGCCGGGCTGGAAGTCTGCGGCACGCCCATCGATCTCAAGCAGGTCAACCTCGACAGCTTTACCGTGGCCGGCAGCAATGACCACATCACCCCATGGGATGCCGTGTACCGTTCGGCCTTGCTGCTGGGCGGCGAGCGACGGTTCGTGCTGGCCAACAGCGGGCACATCCAGAGCATCATCAACCCGCCCGGCAACCCCAAGGCCTACTACCTGGACAACCCCAGGCTATCGAGCGACCCGCGGGCCTGGTTCCACGATGCCAAGCGCAACGACGGCAGCTGGTGGCCCCTGTGGCTGGAGTGGATAACCCCACGTTCCGGTCCGCTCAAGGCGCCGCGGGTGGAGCTGGGCAACGCAACCTACCCACCGCTGGGCCCCGCGCCAGGCACCTATGTCCTGACCCGATGAGCACAACGACTGGATGAAGACCCGCGACCGTATTCTCGAATGCGCCCTGCAGCTGTTCAACCAGCAGGGCGAGCCCAACGTTTCGACCCTTGAGATTGCCAACGAGCTAGGGATCAGCCCTGGCAACCTGTATTACCACTTCCACGGCAAAGAGCCTTTGATAATCGGCCTGTTCGAGCGCTTCGAAGAAGCGCTTGTGCCGCTGCTGGACCCACCGCTGGAAGTGCGCCTGGATGCCGAGGACTACTGGCTGTTTCTGCACCTGATTGTCGAACGCATGGCCCAGTACCGCTTCCTGTTCCAGGACCTGTCGAACCTGACCGGTCGCCTGCCCAAGCTGGCGCGGGGCATGCGCAGCCTGATCAATGCGCTCAAGCGCACACTGGCGGCATTGCTGGCCAGCCTCAAGGGTCAGGGCCAGGTGGTCAGTGAGACGCAGGCACTGGGGCAACTGGTGGAGCAGATCACCCTGACGCTCATGTTTTCGCTGGATTACCAGCGGGTACTGGGGCGCGAGGGGGATGTAGGGATCGTGGTGTACCAGGTGATGATGCTGGTGGCGCCGCATCTGCAGGCGCCTGCGCGGGAGGCGGCGGAGCAGTTGGCGGTGCGGTATCTGGAGGGATAGATAGCTTACAAGGTGCTCAGCTGGCCCCATCGCCGGCAAGCCGGCCCCACACCTACCCTGCTGGCATTGAAACCAGCGGGGTACCTGTGGGCCGGCTTGCCGGCGATGAGGGCAACCCGGTGTCAGGCTTCAGCGCTCACCGGTGCCGACGGCGTGCTGCTGGCCGGTGCCGCGCTTGGCGACGGCGCTGCGGTAGCGGCCGGTGTGGCGCTGGCCGCTGGGGCTGCCGGTTTGGCGGCGGCGGGTTTGGCCGGCGCTTTTTTCACGGCAGGCTTCTTCGCTGCAGCGGGTTTGGCTGCAGGCTTGGCGGCAACCGGCTTGGCTGCAGGCTTCGCTGCTGGCTTGGCCGCAGCAGTCTTGGCCGCAGGTTTTGCCGCCACGGTTTTCGCCGCAGGCTTCGCTGCTGCCTTGGCCAGCGGTTTGGCCGCAGTCTTGCTGGCTGCCGGTTTGGCTGCAGCAGCGCGCGAGGAGACCGGTGTGACCGAGGCGCCGGTCAGCTTCTCGATCTGCTTGGTCAGGCTATCGACCTGCTGGTGCAGGGCCTTGATCTCGTTCCGGCTTGGCACACCGAGGCGCGAAATGGCGCTGTTCAGGCGTTTGTCGAAGGCTTCTTCGAGCTCGCTCCACTTGCCCAGTGCGCGATCTTTCACGCCGGACACACGCGAAGTGGTCGAGGCCTTGGCGTTATCGGCGACATCCTCGGCGGTTTTCTTCGCCTGCTTTTCGGCCTTCTCGCCATCTTTCACCAGCGAGTCGAACAGCTTCGGGCCGTCCTGGTCGATCTTCGAATAGATACCCAGCCCTGCCAGCCAGATCTTGCGGGAGTACTTCTCGACCCCGCCGACCCAGGAGCTGCCGTCTTTGTCGGAATTCTTCTTGCCAGCCATCCTGCTCTCCTTATGGTTTGTGCGCGACGCGCTCAAGCAGCTCATGCAGCTGTTCAAGCTTGATGGACAACGCCTCAACGTCATGTTTAGACGGAATGCCGAGGCGATTCAAGGCGCGACCGACCCGCGCGTCGAAAGCCTTCTCGATCTTGTCGAGTTGAACTTCGACCTTGCCACGTACGCGGCTGACTTCTTCGCTCGCTTCGTCGATCTGGGTGTTGGCGGCATCGAGTTCTTTGTCGATGCGCTTCTTGCCACGTTTCTCGACCCCTTCACCGGCTTTTACCAGCTCCTGAAAGTAGTCCGAACCCTCCTGGCCAACACGGGCGTAAGCGCCGATGCCTGCCAGCCAGATCTTGCGCGCGTAGCCGCGCACCTCGCCCAGCGTGCTTTGGGCGTCATCCTTTTTCTTCACATTCACTTTGGCCATGCTCTATACCTCATGCTCATGAGTGGAGGGAGAAACCGCCCATGGAGGCTGGGCTTGAGCATAAGGTAATGAGTGAAATTAGAATCTTCACCCTAAGAGCAGCTGCAGCTTTCAGACCAGAGCCTTGTCCAGCGCCCGCTCGATCTCACTCTTGATGGTGCCGCTCATCATCGACAGCATCATGCCCAGCTTCAATTCGACACGGATGCTGTCCTCGCCAATATGTACGCTGCCGTTGGCGCCGCTGCGGGCGACGTCCACACGGTCACCGTTCCAGGTGGCCTTGAGGTCGTATTCCTGGCTCAGTTTGTCCACCAGCGCTTGCGCTTTGGCACGGGCGGCCTCGCGACCGAGGGAGTGTTTGCGTTCGACGCTGATCTGGGTCATGCGGGTGTTCCTGGATATGAAGACATAATCGGCATTA
>NZ_MOMO01000152.1:0-5378 GCF_009933855.1 Pseudomonas sp. SG-MS2
GCCCGTCAAGGCTTAATTTCAATAAACCTTGATATCGCCTAAAACAAAGCGGGGAGGCCTGTAGGCCTCCCCGCTTCTATATATAGCTACGCCACCAGACGCTCACTCCGCCTTGAGCGTAACCCGGGCAAACGCCTTCTTGCCCGCCTGACACACATGAGTGGCGCCAATCGCAAACATGAAGTCACGCTCGACCACCGCCCCATCAACCTTGACCGCACCACCATTGAGCAGATCGCGCGCCATCGCCGAGTTCTTCACCAGGCCAGCACGGTTCAGCACAGCAGCGATCGGCAAGTCTTCAGCCGCGGTCACTTCAATCTCGGGCAGATCTTCCGGCAACTCTCCCTCTTTCATGCGATTACCCGCCGCACGGTGGGCGTTGGCAGCCGCCTCTTCACCATGGAAACGCGCAACGAGCTCTTCCGCCAGCTTGATCTTGATGTCGCGCGGGTTCGCACCATTGGCGACATCAGCACGGTACTGCTCGATCTCCTCCATGGAGCGGAAGCTCAGCAATTCGAAGTAACGCCACATCAGCGTGTCCGGGATCGACACCAGCTTGCTGTACATCACCCCAGGCGCTTCCTGGATACCGACATAGTTGCCCAGCGACTTGGACATTTTCTTAACGCCGTCCAGCCCTTCGAGCAGCGGCATGGTCACGATGCTCTGCGCTTCCTGGCCGTAGGCGCGCTGCAGCTCGCGCCCCATCAGCAAGTTGAACTTCTGGTCGGTACCACCCAGCTCCACATCAGCCTTGAGGGCTACCGAGTCGTACCCCTGCACCAGCGGGTAAAGGAACTCATGGATGGCGATCGGCTGATTGGTGGTATAGCGCTTGTCGAAGTCATCGCGCTCAAGCATGCGCGCCACCGTGTACTGCGACGCCAGGCGAATGAAGTCAGCCGGTGTCAGCTTGTCCATCCAGGTGGAGTTGAACGCGACCTCGGTCTTGGCCGGATCGAGAATCTTGAACACCTGCTGCTTGTAGGTCTCGGCATTATCCAGCACCTGCTCACGGGTCAACGGCGGGCGCGTCGCGCTTTTGCCACTCGGATCACCGATCATTCCAGTGAAGTCGCCGATCAGGAAGACGACCTGATGACCCAGCTCCTGGAACTGGCGCAGCTTGTTGATCAGCACGGTGTGCCCCAGGTGCAGGTCAGGCGCAGTCGGATCGAAACCTGCCTTGATACGCAGAGGCTGGCCGCGCTTGAGCTTCTCGACCAGTTCCGACTCGACCAACACTTCTTCCGCACCGCGCTTGATAAGCGCCAGCTGCTCTTCAACCGACTTCATAGACAGACCCGCAAGGCTCAGATTCAAGGGGAGCCAACCATACAAGATCGGCCATCAAATACAAGTTTCGCAACGGGATGTGACCTGACCGCAGCCTCGCGGCGTCTACGCGCCCTTGCGTGAAATTGGATTTGGTTATATTTTATACAGTTATTTCATCTTCATCATGTCATTCATCTTTTCCATATTCACTTTTCTTCAAAAAGCCACCTTACCTATGACCGACGAAACGCCTAAAGCGCCACCGCTTTATCCGAAAAGCCATCTGCTGGCCGCCAGCGGCATCGCCGCCCTGCTCAGCCTGGCTCTGCTGGTATTTCCGTCCAGCGAAGTCGAAGCCAAGAAGACCACGCTCAGCCTCGAGCTGGAAAGCCCGGCAGAGCAACTGAAGGGCGAGCCCGGTGCCGCGCCCCTGGTGCAGAGCGAAGCAGATCAAGGCTCACCGTTCGCACAAATCGAAGGTGCCGACTCCAAGACCGAGCAAGCTACTCAAGAACTTCCAGCCCCAGAACAGAAACCAGAGGCCAAGGAGCCTGGGCATCGCGAAATCACCGTGGCGCGTGGCGATACACTGTCCACCCTGTTCGAAAAAGTCGGCCTGCCCGCCAATGCGGTGCACGACCTGCTGGCCAGCAACAAGCAGGCCAAGCAGTTCAGCCAGCTCAAGCATGGCCAGGTGCTGCAATTCGAACTCGACAAGGACGGCCAACTGGCCAGCCTGCAAAGCAAGGTCAGTACCCTCGAGACCATCCGCCTGACAAAGACCGCCAAGGGCTACAGCTTCGACCGCGAAATCAGCAAGCCGTTGGTACGCACTGCCTACGCCCACGGCGTGATCAAAAGTTCGTTGTCGGCCTCGGCCCAGCGTGCCGGCCTGTCGCACAGCCTGACCATGGACATGGCCAAAGTACTGGGCTACGACATCGATTTCGCTCAGGACATCCGCCAGGGTGACGAATTCGACGTCGTCTACGAGCAGAAAGTCATGGATGGCAAGGTGATCGGTACAGGCAACATCCTGTCCGCCCGCTTCACCAACCGCGGCAAGACCTACACTGCGGTGCGCTATACCAACAAGCAGGGCAACACCAGCTACTACACAGCCGACGGCAACAGCCTGCGCAAGGCGTTCATCCGTACCCCCGTGGACTTTGCCCGTATCAGCTCGCGGTTTTCCGCTGGCCGCAAGCACCCTATTCTGAACAAGATCCGCGCACACAAGGGCGTCGACTATGCCGCGCCACGCGGCACACCAATCAAGGCAGCCGGTGACGGTCGCATCGAGCTGGCCGGCCGTCGCGGCGGGTACGGCAACACAGTGATCATCGCCCACGGCAACCGGTACAAGACCCTCTACGGGCACATGCAGGGCTTTGCCAAAGGCATCAAGACCGGCAGCAGTGTGAAGCAGGGGCAGATCATCGGTTATATCGGTACCACCGGCCTGTCTACAGGGCCGCACCTGCACTATGAGTTCCAGGTCAATGGCGTCCACGTCGACCCGCTGAGCCAGAAGGTACCGATGTCCGATCCGATCGCCAAGGCCGAACGCCAGCGGTTCTTGCAGCAGAGCAAGCCACTGATCGCGCGCATGGATCAGGAAAAGGCCACCATGCTCGCAGCGAACAAGCGCTGAGCTATGGCGCTCTACCTGGGGGTAATGTCTGGCACCAGCCTCGACGGCCTGGACATTGCCCTGATCGAGCAAGGCGAGCAGCTGAAGCTGCTCGCCACCCACTACCTGCCAATGCCCGCCGACCTGCGTCAGCAACTGCTTGCCCTGTGTGCCAGCGGCCCTGATGAAATCGCACGTGCAGCGTTGGCGGAAAACCACTGGGCCAGCCTGGCCGCAGCAGGTATACAGCAGCTGCTGAAAAAGCAGGGGCTGCAGCCTGACGCCATCCGCGCCATCGGCAGCCATGGCCAGACCATCCGCCACGAGCCTGCCCGTGGCTTTACCGTGCAGATCGGCAACCCGGCATTACTCGCCGAGCTCACCGGGATCACAGTGGTAGCCGACTTCCGCCGGCGCGATGTGGCTGCTGGCGGCCAAGGCGCTCCGTTGGTGCCCGCGTTTCATGAAACCCTGTTCGGCCGTCTTGGCCAGCGGTTGGCAGTGCTCAACGTAGGCGGTTTCAGCAACCTCAGCCTGATCGAGCACGACACGCCAGTCCACGGTTTCGACTGCGGCCCCGGCAATGTGTTGCTGGATGCCTGGGTCGAGCGTAAGCGCGGCCAGGCTTATGACGCAGACGGCGCCTGGGCAGCTACTGGTGTGGTCCAGACCGATTTGCTGGGCGCGTTGCTGAGCGACCCTTTCTTCGCCGGCAGCGGCCCGAAGAGTACTGGCCGCGAAGTGTTCAACCTGCCTTGGCTGGATGGCCATCTCGCTCGCATGCCGCATTATCGTGACGAAGATGTTCAGGCCACGCTGCTCGAGCTGACGGCGCGCAGCATCATCGAGTCCTTGCGCGATGCACAGCAAGGCACAGAAGCGCTGCTTGTATGTGGCGGCGGTGCACGCAACGGTGCATTGATGGCTCGCCTTGACGCGCTGCTACCCGATGCCCGGGTCACCAGCACCCAGGCATATGGCGTAGACCCCGACTGGGTCGAGGGCATGGCATTTGCCTGGCTGGCCCATTGCTGCCTGGAAGGCATCGCCGCCAACCGCCCCAGCGTGACGGCAGCCAAGGGGCTGCGGGTTCTCGGCGCGATCTACCCGGCCTGACCTTGCGACCGCAACGAAAACGCCGCGCAAATGCGCGGCGTTTTTTGTACCACCGGGCTTCAGATCGAGAAGGAAGAGCCGCAGCCACAAGTGGTGGCGGCATTCGGGTTCTTGATCACGAAGCGCGAGCCCTCAAGGCCTTCCTGGTAATCCACCTCCGCGCCCGCCAGATACTGGAAGCTCATAGGATCTACCACCAGAGATACACCTTCGCGCTCGACGATGGTGTCATCTTCGGCCACATCTTCATCGAAGGTGAAGCCGTACTGGAAACCCGAGCAGCCGCCACCGGTCACGAAAACCCGCAGCTTCAGGCGATCATTGCCTTCCTCGCAAACCAGGGTCTTCACCTTTTGCGCGGCGCCGTGAGTAAATTCCAAAGCCGTGGGGGTGAAGGTTTCGACGCTCATGTTGATTCTCCCGGCGCAGTAGCCGCCATAAAACTCGATGACGCGCATTATCCGCTTCTCCGAGAAAATCGGTCAACAATACGTAAGCAGCAAGTGACAAGCTCCAAGCTGAACGCAATACGCTCACTTGCAGCTTAGAGCTTGCCGCTTGCCGCTTGTGGCTGCTGTCAGGGCAGCAGGCCCGCATGGGACAGGCCCATGCGCTCGTCCAGGCCGAACAGGATGTTCAGGTTCTGCACCGCCTGGCCTGACGCGCCCTTGACCAGGTTATCGATGACCGACAGCACTACCACCAGGTCACCACCTTGCGGGCGATGAACGGCGATACGGCAGACGTTGGCACCGCGCACGCTACGGGTTTCCGGGTGGCTGCCCGCTGGCATCACGTCGACGAACGGCTCGTCTGCGTAGCGCTTCTCGAACAGTGCCTGCAAGTCGACCGACTTATCGGCAACAGTCGCGTACAGGGTCGAGTGAATGCCGCGGATCATCGGGGTCAGATGCGGCACGAAGGTCAGGCCGATGTCCGTGCCTGCAGCCAGGCGTAGGCCTTGGCTGATTTCCGGCAAGTGACGGTGGCCCTTGACCGCGTAGGCCTTCATGCTCTCGCCAGCTTCGCAGAACAGCGAACCCACGGCGGCGCCACGACCGGCGCCGCTGACACCCGACTTGCAGTCGGCGATCAGGCGCAACGGGTCGGCCAGGCCAGCTTCAAGCAGCGGCAGGAAGCCCAACTGGGTAGCGGTCGGGTAGCAGCCCGGCACAGCGATCAGGCGCGCCTGGCGAATTTTCTCACGGTTGACTTCAGGCAGGCCGTAGACCGCATCCTTGAGCAACTCCGGCGCGCCGTGCGGCTGCCCGTACCATTTTGCCCACTCGGCAGCGTCCTGCAGGCGGAAGTCGGCGGACAGGTCAATGACCTTGGTCCCGGCAGC
>NZ_MOMO01000153.1:0-14716 GCF_009933855.1 Pseudomonas sp. SG-MS2
GCCCGTCAAGGCTTAATTTCAATAAACCTTGATATCGCCTAAAACAAAGCGGGGAGGCCTGTCGGCCTCCCGCTTCGCTTCTCACGCCTTAAAGGCTAGGGAAGGCAAATTGCGACGCCTCATGGCTCGCTCGTTGCGGCCAACGCTGGGTAATCGCCTTGCGACGGGTATAGAACCGTACCCCATCCGGCCCATAAGCATGCAGGTCGCCAAACAGCGAGCGCTTCCAGCCACCAAAGCTGTGGTACGCCACAGGCACCGGCAGCGGCACGTTCACACCAACCATGCCCACTTCGATCTCGTCACAGAACAGGCGTGCCGCCTCACCATCACGGGTAAAGATACAGGTCCCGTTACCATACTCGTGATCGTTGATCAGCTGCATGGCCTGCTCCAGGCTGTTCACACGCACCACGCACAGCACAGGGCCGAAGATCTCTTCTTTATAGATGCGCATCTCTGGCGTCACCTTGTCGAACAGGGTGCCACCCACGAAGTAGCCGTCTTCATTACCCGCCACACGGAAACCACGGCCATCCACCACCAGCTTGGCGCCAGCAGCAACACCGTCATCGATGTAACCCACTACCTTGTCACGGGCAGCAGCAGTCACCAGCGGCCCCATGTCCAGGCCGCACGAGGTGCCGGCACCGATCTTGAGCGCCTTGATCTGCGGCTCCAGCTTGGCGATCAGCGCATCGGCAACCTGGTCGCCCACACACACCGCCACCGAAATAGCCATGCAACGCTCGCCGCACGAACCGTAGGCAGCGCCCATCAGTGCGCTGACGGCGTTGTCCAGGTCGGCATCCGGCATCAGCACTGCGTGGTTCTTCGCGCCACCCAAGGCTTGCACGCGCTTGCCGCGCTTGGTGCCTTCGGCATAAATGTACTCGGCGATCGGGGTCGAGCCCACAAAGCTCAGCGCTTTCACTTCCGGCGCCTCGATCAGCGCGTCCACAGCTTCCTTGTCCCCGTGCACCACGTTGAGGATACCCTTGGGCAGGCCGGCCTCCAGCAGCAACTGGGCAATGTACAAGGTCGAACTCGGGTCACGCTCGGACGGCTTGAGGATAAAGGCGTTACCGCAAGCGATGGCCAACGGGTACATCCACAGGGGGACCATGGCCGGGAAGTTGAACGGCGTAATACCGGCGACCACGCCCAGCGGCTGGAAGTCGGACCAGGCATCGATGTTCGGGCCGACGTTACGGCTGTATTCACCCTTGAGCACCTCAGGCGCTGCGCAGGCGAACTCGACGTTCTCGATACCGCGCTTGAGTTCGCCAGCCGCGTCTTCCAGCGTCTTGCCATGCTCTTCGCTGATCATCTGCGAGATGCGTGCTTCGTTCTGCTCCAGCAGTTGCTTGAAGCGGAACATCACCTGGGCACGCTTGGCCGGCGGGGTGTTGCGCCAGGCCGGGAATGCAGCCTTGGCAGAGTCGATCGCTTCCTGAACGGTCGCGCGGCTGGCCAGCTCGACCTTGCGTACTGCCTGGCCAGTGGACGGGTTGAAGACATCGGCGGTGCGCTCACCCTTGGAAACCAGCTCGCCGTGGATCAGGTGCTGAACAATGCTCATGCAAAACTCCAGATAAAGAAGGTTGATGCTGGCGCGCAAAAAGCTCACGCGCCTTACGTCAGAATCGGAAAGATCAGTCGATCTTGTTCAACGCTTCACCGACCGCGTCGAACAGACGGTCCAGTTCCTGCGGCTGTGTATTGAACGTTGGGCCAAACTGCAAGGTGTCGCCGCCAAAGCGCACGTAGAAGCCGGCTTGCCACAGCTTCATCGCGGCTTCATACGGACGGACAATGGCATCGCCATCGCGGGCAGCGATCTGGATCGCGCCGGCCAGGCCGTAGTTACGGATATCGACGACGTTCTTGGTGCCCTTCACGCCGTGCAACAGCTTCTCGAAGTGCGGCGCCAGCTCGGCGGCGGACTGCACCAGATTTTCCTTCTGCAGCAGGTCCAACGCGGCGATACCGGCGGCACAGGCTACCGGGTGGGCCGAGTAGGTATAGCCGTGCGGGAATTCCACAGCGTATTCCGGGGTCGGCTGGTTCATGAAGGTCTGGTAGATCTCGCTGCTGGCGATCACCGCGCCCATCGGAATGGCGCCGTTGGTGACCTGCTTGGCGATGCACATAAGGTCAGGGGTCACGCCAAAGGCCTCGGAACCCGTCATGGCGCCCATGCGACCGAAGCCGGTGATGACTTCGTCGAAGATCAGCAGGATATTGTGCTGGGTGCAGATTTCACGCAGGCGCTTCAGGTAGCCCTTAGGCGGCGGCAGTACACCAGCCGAACCCGCAAGCGGCTCGACAATCACAGCTGCGATGTTCGACGCATCGTGCAGTTCGATCAGCTTGAGCATTTCATCAGCCAGGGCGATGCCGCCCTCTTCCGGCAGGCCTTTGGAGAAGGCATTGACCGGCAGCACAGTGTGCGGCAAATGGTCGACGTCCAGTAGCTGGCCAAACATCTTGCGGTTGCCGTTTACGCCACCCAGGCTGGTACCGGCGATGTTCACACCGTGGTAACCACGGGCACGGCCAATGATTTTGGTCTTGGTGGCCTGGCCCTTCAGGCGCCAGTAGGCGCGGACCATCTTCAGCGCGGTATCGGCGCACTCGGAACCGGAGTTGGTATAGAAGACGTGATTCAGGTCACCAGGGGTCAGCGCGGTGATCTTCTCGGCCAACTGGAACGAAAGCGGGTGACCGAACTGGAAGGCAGGGGAGTAATCCAGGGTGCCGAGCTGACGTGCAACCGCCTCGGTAATTTCCTTGCGGGTATGCCCGGCACCGCAGGTCCACAGGCCCGACAAGGCATCGAAGATCCTGCGCCCTTTGTCATCGACCAGGTAATTGCCTTCGGCCGCCACGATCAGCCGTGGGTCGCGATGGAAATTGCGGTTGGCGGTGTAAGGCATCCAGTGCGCATCCAGCTTGAGCTGGCTTGCGATACCGGCAGGAGCGGTTTCGGGCATGTTCATCGGCGGTTCCTCGAAAAACGAATAGGCAACGATGGATGTTGTTGCAGCTAAATTCGCACGTGGATAAAGTCTGAAAAAGACTACATTTCTAATCTTCAGGTAGCGCAAGACTAAACTTATGAGCCGACGCCCCGACCCCCTCGCCCAAGTCAGCGATTTCGACATCCGCCTGCTGAAGATCTACCGCAGCGTGGTCGAGTGCGGCGGCTTCTCGGCTGCCGAAAACGTGCTGGGCATTGGCCGCTCGGCCATCAGCCAGCAGATGAATGACCTGGAGCAACGCTTGGGCCTGCGCCTCTGCCAGCGTGGCCGCGCCGGTTTTTCGCTGACCGAGGAAGGCCGCGAGGTCTACCATTCGGCGCTGCAACTGCTCAGCGCGCTGGAAACCTTCCGTACCGAAGTCAACGGCCTGCACCAGCATCTGCGCGGGGAGCTGAACATCGGCCTGACCGATAACCTGGTGACCCTGCCGCACATGCGCATCACCCATGCATTGGCCGAACTCAAGGATCGTGGCCCCGAGGTGCGCATCCAGATCCGCATGATCGCCCCAAGCCAGGTCGAGCAGGGTGTGCTCGATGGCAGCCTGCATGTCGGCGTGGTGCCGCAGACCAGCCCGCTATCCGGCCTTGAGTACCAACCGCTGTACAGCGAACGCTCGCTGCTCTATTGCGCGGTTGGCCATCCGCTGTTCTATGCCGACGATCAACAGATCGACGAAGCCCGCCTCAACAGCCAGGAGGCAATCGCTCCGACCTTCCGCTTGCCCGCCGAAATTCAGGCCCATTATCAGGCCCTGAACTGCACCGCCAGCGCCTCGGACCGTGAGGGCATGGCATTTCTGATCCTTACCGGCCGCTACATCGGCTACCTGCCCGACCACTACGCCACGTTCTGGGTTCAGCAAGGTCGCCTGCGCGCCCTCAAGCCCTCGCAGCGCTTCTATGACCTGAGCCTGAGCTGGGTAACGCGCAAGGGCCGGCGGCCGAACCTGGTACTGGAAAGCTTCCTTGAAAGCCTGGCTGCGACACGCTGATGCCTGCTTGTGACGCTAATGCTTGTTACTTGAGCGCAGGAAGGTAATCTTGTCCGACATCCGTTGCCACAGACCTGTACGGAATCGTCCATGACCCTAGAAGTCCCTGCGCATCGCCTATCCGCCTCGGGCAAGCCCGCTGGCCGCATCCGCCAGAAGAACGAACAGGCCATCATCCAGGCCGCCGAAGACGAGTTCGCCCGCCATGGCTTCAAGGGCACCAGCATGAACACCATTGCGCTGAAGGCCGGCTTGCCCAAGGCCAACCTGCATTACTACTTCACCAACAAGCTCGGCCTGTACATTGCCGTGTTGAGCAACATCATCGAGCTCTGGGACAGCACCTTCAACGCCTTGAGCGTCGATGACGATCCCGCTGCTGCGTTGAGCCATTACATCCGCACCAAGATGGAATTCTCCCGGCGCAATCCGCAAGCCTCGCGGATATTCGCCATGGAGGTGATCAGCGGAGGCACTTGCCTGACCGAGTACTTCAGCGCCGACTACCGCGAGTGGTTCCGGGGCCGGGCGGCGGTGTTCGAGGCCTGGATCGCCGCAGGCAAGATGGACCCGGTAGACCCGGTTCACCTGATATTCCTGCTTTGGGGCAGCACCCAGCACTATGCCGACTTCGCCACCCAGATCTGCCAGGTGACCGGCCGCAGCCGCCTGACCAAGCAAGACATGGAAGATGCGAGCAACAACCTTATCCACATCATCCTCAAGGGGTGCGGCATCACGCCGAGTGCCTGACATCGACTTATGCCTTCTACCCTGCTCGACCTCTGCGAGTTTCGCGAGGAAATCCGCAAGAGCCGCTTCATCACCCTCGCCGGCCCGATATCCAGTGCCGCCGAGGCGATGGGTTTCATTGAACGCCATAGCGACCCGGCTGCCACGCACAACTGCTGGGCCTGGAAGCTGGGCGGGCAATACCGCAGCAGCGATGACGGCGAACCCGGCGGCACGGCCGGCAGGCCAATCCTGGCTGCCATCGAAGCCCAGGACTGTGACCAGGTCGTGGTATTGGTGATCCGCTGGTACGGCGGCATCCAGCTAGGCACCGGCGGCCTGGCCCGGGCTTATGGTGGCGGTGCCAACAAGTGCCTGCAGCAGGCGCCGAAAAGGCTGCTGGTGCAACGCAGCGAGTACCGCTGCAGCTGCAGCTTCAGCGAACTGGCCTTGGTCAAACTGCGCCTGGCAGAAGTCGACGCACTGGTGCTGGAAGAACAATTCACCGCCAACGGGGTGGATCTGCACATTGCGGTAGGCGAAGCACACATCGGCGCGCTGCAACAGCAACTGGCCGACATCAGCCGCGGGCGCATCCTCTTGGAAGCCTGCTGACCTTTGCCCACAACAACTGTGGGCCTGCCTGTGGATAAGCTTGGGGCATTCTGATGCAGGCCACGCCCATCAAGGCCTGCAGAGCATTGAGCGTTTTTTGACCACTGCGTGATGAAAAGCTCGACCCGCTGAGCTGTCAAGAGTTATCCCCAATCGTCAAGCGTATAACACTCCGGCCGCCTGGCAGTTTGCACACATTAACTGTGGAATAGCCTGTGGATAACCCGTTAGCCAACAAGCGAAGCACCCGGGCGCACACAGCCAAACGCCATTGCTCATTTCTTGACCAGTGTTGATGCGGCGCATGACGCCAGGCTGAAGTATGCTCAAATCCTTTTCTTCTACCGCGACAGGAATGCTCCTATGACCACTCCACGAACTGCCCTCATCATCGGCGCCTCCCGCGGGCTTGGCCTTGGCCTGGTGCAGCGCCTTCACGAAGATGGCTGGAACATTACAGCCACGGTGCGCGACCCGCAAAAAACCGGCGCACTCGGCGAAGTGCCTGGGGTACGCGTCGAGCAGCTGGAAATGAACGACACCGCACAGCTCGATGGCCTTAAGCAGCGCCTGCATGGCGAAGTGTTCGACCTGGTGTTCATCAATGCCGGCGTCATGGGGCCGCTGCCGCAGGACCTGGAAACCGTGCAGCGCAGTGAAATCGGCGACCTGTTCATGACCAACGCCGTGGCGCCGATCCGCGTCGCCCGACGCCTGGCCGGCCAGGTGCGTGAAGGCTCGGGCGTGTTGGCGTTCATGAGCTCGATCCTGGGTAGCGTGACCATCCCCGACGGTGGCGAGGTCTGCCTGTACAAGGCCAGCAAGGCCGCCCTGAACTCGATGATCAACAGCTTCGTGGTCGATCTGCAGCGACCTGACCTTTGCGTATTGGCCATGCACCCGGGTTGGGTAAAGACCGACATGGGCGGCGAGAACGCCGAAATCGACGTGCTCACCAGTACCCAAGGCATGCTCGAACAGATCAAGGCGCAAAGCGGCAACGGCGGGCTGCGCTTCATCAATTACAAGGGCGAATCGCTCGTCTGGTGAGTTGAACCTGATCAGTGGTTGAAACAATGCAGGGCCAGGCCGGGCGCAATGCCCGGCCTGGCCCTGTAGAATGGCGGCAACCGTACCTGATTTGAGAACACCCACTATGTATGAATGGTTGAACGCCCTGCCCAAGGCTGAACTGCACCTGCACCTGGAAGGCTCACTGGAACCCGAGCTGCTGTTCGCCCTGGCCGAGCGCAACAAGATCGCCCTGCCCTGGAACGACGTCGAAGCCCTGCGTAGCGCTTACGCCTTCAACAATCTGCAGGAATTCCTCGACCTTTATTACCAAGGTGCGGACGTGTTGCGCACTGAGCAGGACTTCTACGACCTGACCTGGGCCTACCTGCAGCGCTGCAAGGCGCAGAATGTCATCCACACCGAACCGTTCTTCGACCCACAGACCCACACTGACCGTGGCATCCCGTTCGAAGTGGTGCTCAATGGTATCAACCAGGCACTCAAGGATGGTCGTGAGCAGCTGGGTATCAGCAGCGGCCTCATCCTGAGCTTCCTGCGCCACCTGAGCGAAGAAGAAGCACAAAAAACCTTGGACCAGGCCCTGCCCTTCCGCGACGCGTTCATCGCGGTAGGCCTGGACAGCTCCGAGAAAGGCCACCCGCCGAGCAAGTTCCAGCGCGTCTTCGACCGTGCCCGCAGCGAAGGCTTCGAGGCGGTGGCCCACGCTGGCGAGGAAGGCCCACCCGAGTACATCTGGGAAGCCCTCGACCTGCTCAAGATCAAGCGCATCGACCATGGCGTGCGCGCCATGGAAGACGAGCGCCTGATGCAACGCATCATCGACGAGCAGATCCCGCTCACCGTGTGCCCACTGTCCAATACCAAACTCTGTGTGTTCGACCACATGAGCCAGCACAACATCCTCGACATGCTCGAGCGCGGCGTGAAAGTGACCGTGAACTCGGATGACCCCGCCTACTTCGGCGGCTACGTCACCGAAAACTTCCATGCCTTGCACATTCACCTGGGCATGACCGAAGACCAGGCTCGCCGCCTCGCGCAGAACAGCCTGGACGCACGGTTGGTCTGACCGGACACGGCGTTGCAGTTACCCCACCTGCAACGTCGGAACGCGGGCAATGCGATTGATCTGCTGAATCCCCAGGGCCGAGATCTGCAATGCCCGCGTATTCTCGGCCTCACGTATCCATCCCGATTGCAGGAACAAGGTGAGCAAGGCCTGCCCCAGGCTACCGCCAAGATGAGGCCCCTGGTCGCTCCACTCATTACAGTGGCAGATCACGCAACCGCGCTGCTGCTGAGGTGCCAGTGCATCGATATAGACGCCAATGCTTGCCAACTGCGCCCGGCCCTTCTCACTGACCATCATCTGATGCACGCTGCCCTCCAGCCAGCCTGCTACCACCAATCGGTGATAGAGCTCACCGGCCAGCTCGCCGCCCAGGTGATCAGCGCAGCGACGCGCCCGGCGCATCGACATTGGCATCGGCAGCGGCTTGGCCTGCGCGCCTCTGTCATTACCCAGTTGCACACTGGCCAAGGCTTCTACGGCTGCGCCCACCTGGGGCGTCGCCAGCCGGAAGTAACGCTTGCGACCGCGCGCCTCAAGCCTGAGCAGGCCTGCCGAAGACAGCAATGACAAATGGGCGCAGGCCGAGGAGGAGGTCAACCCAGCCATCATCGCCAGCTCATCGGTCGGTCGCGGCGTGCCATCAATCAGCGCCCACAACATGGCGCTCCGCTTGGGGTCGGCCATCAGGCCGGCAATCTGACTGATACTGCTGACTGTATTCATGTCCCTTTAACTCCCTGCAAGATCACATCTGAATTCCAATGGCCAACATTGGCAACGCCGATTGCCCCCTAGCTGCTACCGGCCTGGCACCGGGGTCAGTATAAGCCGCATGAAAGCCCGCTCTAGCAGCCGTGCAGACAGACCTGTGGGTCAAAGGGGGATGGGTAGGGCAACCCTTGATCGATTGAGATAGGCGAACGGCCCCCGCCTCAGTTTTAGGTGACAGGCATCAGACCGCGAAATAAAAGGGAAGAAACAACGCACGAGGAAGAATGGCCCCGTGCGGGCAGCGACTCTGCCGACAGCGCCGTTCCATAAATAGCGCAAATAAAAGCGAAGGTTCGACACCCTGCAGAAATTGCATCTGGAAGCGTCTGACGCCCCTGCCGGAAAATGCCCTGACCGCCAGTCAGGACACCCATTCATGCCCTGGCACCACGTAACCGCAGCGCTACACTTGACCCGCTCTCCCCACCATTCGGAGGTATGCCGCGATGGAGATTATCGTCAGTGCGTCCAACCGCAACCCCAACTGCCCCTGGGAGGTCAGGCTCGACCAGCATGTGGTGAGCTTCCGCAGCGAAGCAGAAGCACGTGCCTTCGTCGTCACGCTGGAAGCCCGTTTGCGCGCGCCTCACCCGCTCAAGCCGGACGCGTGGCCTGCAAGCGCCGGGTCAACAGCGCAACACTGACCACCAGTGCCCCGCACAGGCTGATTACCAACGCCATGGGCACTGCACTGCCGTCGTGCAGCAGGCTGACCAAAGCTGCCGCGCCTGCGGCGACGCTGAATTGCAGGCACCCCATCAAGGCCGAGGCGCTGCCGGCGCGTGCGCCCTGGCCGCTCATGGCGCACGCCGAAGCATTGGGGATGATGCAGCCCAGGCTGGCGATGCAGATGAACAGCGGCACCAGCAATGGCCATAGTTCAGCCGGGCGCAGCGCTGCTACAGCGAGCAACGCCAGGGCCGCGACCAGGTACAGCCAGACGGCACGCACCAGCAGGAAGGCCGGACCACGCTTAGCCAGCAGGCGCGCGTTGATCTGCGCCACCAGGATGAAACCTGCCGCATTGGTACCGAACAGCCAGCCGTAGTGTTCGGCCGGCACACCATAGAGCTTGATGAACACGAAAGGTGAACCCGCGATGTAGGCAAACATACCCGCGATGGCGATCCCCCCTGTCAGGGCATGGCCAAAGAACGTGCGGTCAGCCAACAACCGCAAGTACTGGCGCAATGCGCCGGATAAAGGCTGGCGTGGCATATGCGCGGGTAAGCTCTCGGGCAACCCCAGGCCGACCGCCACCAGGCAAGCAGCGCTGAACAGGCTCAATGTCAGGAAAATTGACTGCCAACCAGCCAGGTTAACCAGTACGCCGCCGAGCATCGGCGCCAGAATGGGCGCCAACCCCATCACCAGCATCAGTTGTGAGAACACTTTGGCCGACGCCACCGGGTCGCACTTGTCGCTGACGATGGCCCGTGACAACACCATGCCGGCGCAGCCGCCCAACGCCTGGACGAAGCGTGCCAGGATCAGCGTGTCGAGGTTAGGCGCGTAGGCACAGGCCAGCGACGCCAGGGTAAACAGCGCTACGCCGAACAGCAGCGGTTTGCGCCGGCCAAAGCGGTCGGCCATCGGCCCATAGGCCAGTTGCCCCAGCGACAAGCCGAGGAAGTAGGCAGCCAGAGTGGTCTGGACATGTTTTTCGTCGGTGGCGAACGCCTGCGCCATGGCCGGGAAGGCGGGCAGGTAGAAGTCGATCGCCAGCGGCCCGAACGCACTGAGTGCGCCCAGGATAAGCACCATTCGCAGGTTCATCAGGAATCCATAGCAGGCTAAGCAAGTGCGTAAGTCTACCTGCAGTGGACAGTATCAGCATGAAAACATTTGCAACAAAACAGGGCCGCAAACACGGCCCCTTCCAACTCAAGCCACCTCAGCCTGGTAGCCCTCTTCACGAATCGCAGCCAGCAACTGCTCAGCACCCAGAGCGCTCTGCACACGCACCTGCTTGCCGGCCAGGTCGACCTCGACCTGGGCGTTTGCATCCTGTTCCTGCACCGCGCGGGTCACCGCCTTAACGCAGTGGCCACAAGTCATGCCTTGTACGTTGAACACTTGCATGGGTGTTGCCTCCTTCAGGGTTTAACTCAGTTTCAAGCTTGCCATCGGGGCAAGGTCAAGTTCTGCATCCAACGGCCGGGCTGGAAATCCGCACCAACCTCGGCCAAGCTGCGCCTTTGACGATTCGGCAAGCAGGAGATTCTTCATGTTCAGGACAGCACTGGGCGTTGTCGGGCTATTGGGCACGCTGGCCGCGGTGCCACCGGCAAGCGCCGAAGGCAACTCGGACTACAGCGTGCTGATCATTTCACGCGAACGCCTGGAAGTGGCCACCAGCTGCGAAATCGGTGTCTACCTCAACGACCAGCTTTCCGGGCGCGTGTTCCAGGAACAGTCGACCTCTTTCAACCTGCCGCCCGGCCCTGTTGACGTACGCTTGCGCCTGCTGCCGGGGCAGATGCCCGGCTGCGCGCCCGGCCTGGAAGACCAGCGCAGCACGCGACTGACCCTGCAGGCGGGCCAGATCAACAAGTACCGCATTGCCATGGGCCACAATGGGCTGGTATTGAGGCGAGCCAACCTGGACTATTGACCTTCCCCACATGGCAAGGTTGATGCTGGTGGCCTGTCCAAGGAGGAGAGCCATGCCCGCATCCACTGTATTCGACCTGCCGATCGCCGGCATGACCTGCGCCAGCTGTGCTGGCCGTGTCGAGCGCGCTTTGCGCAAGGTCAGCGGCGCTGAACAGGTCAGCGTCAACCTCGCCAACGAACAGGCCAGGGTCCAGGCCCCGGCCGGCAGCCTGCCCGCCCTGGTCGAGGCTGTGCGCGGCGCCGGGTACGAGGTACCGACCCGCACCGTAGAGCTACAGATCGATGGCATGACCTGCGCCAGTTGCGTCGGCCGAGTCGAGCGCGCGCTCGGTAAACTACCGGGCGTTGAACAGGTCAGTGTCAACCTTGCCAACGAACGTGCCCACCTTCAGGTGCTGCAGGGCGTTGATGACAACCTGCTGCTCGGCGCGGTCGAAAAGGCCGGCTACAGTGCCAGCCTGCCGCTGTCGGTCAACAATGACCAGGAAGCCGTCCAGCGCCGCCTGCGCAACGAACGTCTGGCCGTCGGCGCTGCCCTTTTGCTGGCCCTGCCCCTGGTGTTGCCGATGCTGCTTCAACCGTTTGGTCTGCACTGGATGCTGCCGGCCTGGGCGCAATTCGCGCTGGCCACCCCCGTGCAGTTCATCCTTGGCGCACGCTTTTATGTGGCGGCCTACAAGGCTGTGCGCGCCGGCGCCGGCAACATGGACCTGCTGGTCGCGCTGGGCACCAGTGCCGGTTACGGTCTTAGCCTGTACCAATGGGCCAAGGCCTCTACCGGGATGGCCCCGCACCTGTACTTCGAGGCATCGGCGGTGGTGATCGCCCTGGTGTTGCTGGGCAAGTACCTGGAAAGCCGGGCCAAACGCCAGACCGCCAGCGCCATACGGGCCCTCGAAGCGCTGCGCCCAGAGCGTGCAGTGAGGGTGGTCGATGACCATGAAGAAGACGTTGCAATTGCCCAATTGCGGCTCGGTGACCTGGTGCTGGTAAAGCCAGGGGAGCGCTTCCCGGTCGATGGTGAAGTGGAAGAAGGCAGCAGCCACGCTGACGAAGCCCTGATCAGCGGCGAGAGCCTGCCAGTGCCCAAGCAACCCGGCGATAGCGTTACCGGCGGCGCGATCAACGGCGAGGGCCGGCTGCTGGTGCGCACCAGGGCATTGGGCACAGAAACCGTGCTGGCCCGCATCATCCGCCTGGTCGAAGACGCCCAGGCGGCCAAGGCACCCATCCAGAAACTGGTGGACCGGGTCAGCCAGATCTTCGTCCCGGCCGTGCTGGTAATCGCACTGCTGACCCTGATCGGTTGGTCGCTGGCCGGCGCCCCGCTGGAGACCGCGCTGATCAATGCCGTTGCCGTGCTGGTGATTGCCTGTCCTTGCGCCCTTGGCCTGGCCACACCTGCAGCGATCATGGCGGGTACAGGCGTTGCCGCGCGCCACGGCATCCTGATCAAGGACGCCGAGGCGCTGGAGCGCGCACATGCGGTGAACCGCGTGGTGTTCGACAAAACCGGAACGCTCACCTCCGGCAGCCCGCGCGTTGTCCACAGCCAGGCCCTGGTCGGTGATAGTGCCGAGTTGCACCGCCTGGCGGGGGCCCTGCAACGTGGCAGCGAACACCCCTTGGCCAAGGCGGTACTCGACGCCTGCACCGAGCAAGGCCTAAAGGTTCCCACGGTAGCCGACAGCCAGTCGCTTACCGGCCGCGGCATCGCTGGCCGGGTGGAAGGCCGCGAACTGGCGCTGGGCAACCGGCGCCTGCTCGACGAGTGCAACCTGCAACCCGGCGCCCTCGCCACAGAAGCACAGGCCTGGGAAGCCGAAGGCCGTACCCTGTCCTGGCTGATTGAACGAGGCGCACAACCTCGCGTGCTGGGGCTGTTCGCCTTCGGCGACAGCATCAAGCCCGGTGCCGAACAGGCCATCGCAGCCCTGCGCAAGCGCCATATCAGCAGCCACCTGCTGACCGGCGACAATCGTGGCAGCGCCAAGGTGGTAGCCGATACCCTCGGCATCGACGACGTGCACGCCGAAGTGCTGCCAGCCGACAAGGCCGCCACGGTAGCCGAACTGAAAAAGCACGGTGTGGTGGCGATGGTCGGCGACGGTATCAACGATGCCCCAGCGCTTGCCGCCGCCGATATCGGCATCGCCATGGGCGGGGGCACCGACGTGGCCATGCAGGCAGCCGGCATCACACTGATGCGTGGCGACCCACGCCTGGTGCCTGCCGCCCTGGAAATCAGCCGCAAGACCTATGCGAAAATTCGCCAGAACCTGTTCTGGGCATTCATCTATAACCTCATCGGCATCCCACTGGCCGCGCTGGGTTACCTGAACCCGGTACTGGCCGGCGCCGCCATGGCGTTGTCCAGCGTCAGCGTGGTGAGCAATGCCTTGTGGCTCAAGACCTGGAAACCCACCAGCACCTCGCAGGAGGCCCCATGAATATCGGCCAGGCCGCCCGCCGCAGCGGGCTCAGTACCAAGATGATCCGCTATTACGAAGCCATCGGCCTGCTCAAGCCGGCCACCCGCAGCGACAGCGGATACCGCCTGTACCAGCCAGAGGACCTGCACAGCCTTGCCTTCATCAAGCGCTCACGCGACCTGGGGTTTTCCCTGGAAGAGGTGGGCAAGCTGCTGACCCTGTGGCAGGACCGGCAACGCGCCAGCGCTGATGTGAAGGCTCTGGCTCTGCAACACATCGATGAACTGAATCGGCGCATTGAGGAGTTGGCCAGCCTGCGTGACACCTTGAGCGAACTGGTAGCCCACTGCAAAGGCAATGACCGGCCTGACTGCCCGATACTCAAAGATCTCGCACAAGGGGGCGAGTGCTGTCACTGACGCGTTTGACCACCACGCCCAGACACTTGGTATGCCATATTAGCCTGAAGCCGACCGAATAGTCGCCAAATGCGCCTAGACCCAATAAATACGGGCATTTTCATTCAAAAAACCCCGGACGCTGCCGATACAGTTTCTACCTGCCTCGCGTGTCGAAAAAAATAAATTCCGGGAGCGTCGATGAACATCAAACAGAAACTGACCTGGGCATTCGCGGTCATCGCCGCACTGCCCATCGTCCTCGTAGCCACCTTGGTGGTCATCAACCTGCGCGGCGAAGCCCGCGAGGATTTTCTTGACGGCAGCAGCCGGGAAATCCGCCAGGTCAGTAACGCGATGAACCTGTTTTTCCAGGGCATCACCCAGAACGTCGACTACCTGGCCAGCCTCCCGCAGGTCACCGGTAGCAGCGACAACGTCAAGAAACACATAGGCGCCGACGCCGCGCAAATCACCCCGAGCGAACAGGACAAGACACTGTTCGAGCTGTTCACGCGCCTGGCCAAGAGCCACCCGGACTACGCCTACGTGTCCTATGGCCTGCAAGACGGCGGCTACGCCTTCTGGCCAGGCGACCCGAACATGAGCAACTACGACCCGCGCACCCGCCCCTGGTACCAGGCGGCCATGGCCAACCCTGGCAAGACCCTGCGCACCGCCCCTTACTACTGGGCCGGCGACGATGCCGTGCTGGTCAGCACCGTGCGTACCGTTGCCAACCAGCTGGGCAGCCCCGGTGGCGTGGTCAACATCGACGTCTCGCTCAAGGGCCTGACCGAGATCGTCCAGCAGATCAAGCTGGGCGAAAGCGGCTACCTGATCCTCATGGAAAACAACGGTAACGTGATGGTCGACCCGCGCGATGCCAGTCACAATTTCAAACAGCTGGCCAGCTTCGGCGACGGTTATGCCGAGCTGGCCAAGGCCGGCAAGGGTTTGGCTGAAGTCGAAATTGGCGGCGTACGCTACATGGCCAACGTCTACCC
>NZ_MOMO01000154.1:0-6881 GCF_009933855.1 Pseudomonas sp. SG-MS2
TGGCAACCAATCGGCTCAACATTATCAACTGACTGTTGCACTTGGAACCTGAGGCCGCCCAGACAACCATGACCTCCTCGTCGCTTCCAGGTAACTCTAAATCTTTTAAGGTGTAAGCGCTAGCCCAAACCCATTCGACTGGGCAGTCGATATTTAGCGATATGTTTCGACTGAAGCCGCCGCAAACATGATTGAAGAAGGTAATTGACTGGAAATAAAATGGTATTTCCGCGCCAGGTATTTCATCAAGCAGTTTTTTGCAAGCGCTTGCTTCGAGTCCGCCAATCCCGCGAACCAGATTTATCGTGCTATCAAAACGACACATTTGCGATTGTGAATGGTCGTAGATTCTTTTGATATCCTTGCAGGCTCCATCAATCTCAGCGATGGATAAATTGGCAAAGTATTCGCTCATTAAGGGGAGGTCGTAAGTGCCAGGGATTCTGAAAATCCCAAGCGCTCGTCGCATCAAAAAGGTTAGTATTTGTCGAGCCTCTGAGAGCCTCCCGTGGCCATTTGCTATGATAGGGTTAATTCCCTTGTATTTTTTCGTGCCTCGTTTGTTTCTGATGAGTGCTTCTAGCAAATCATCCTGAATTGACGTCTGGGTGCATTGAGCAAAAGGCGTGCGAGCATTGAGGCTGGATACCTGCAAAATTAAATCCTTAAATGTTGAACGTTATGCTGATTGTCGAATAATGAATTAGAGGATGTTGACAACGAATAGTCCGCTGCGGGCGACGCAATACCCCTCCTTAACGATAAGGCATTCCATCCTGTGGCTGCCGGAGTACAAGGCGCTTTCTCGTTTCTCTAGGCGTGCGCCTTGGACTACGCCTTCTTCGAAACCGCCGCGTAGCGCTCGCCGATGGCTGGTATCCTCCCCCGTATTAACCACTTGCCAATAGACCTTGTAGGGATAGGCCGCGGTGGTCTGCGCAGGGAAAACCAAGCTCGCATTGTTAGGCAGGGCGCTAGCATCACTGCCTAGGCGTAGGGTTGGAATCCGTTACGGGTGACTGCGCGATTGCTTGAATTTAGCCTGAAAGCCGAGGAGCGCGGCCAAGCGGGTCATATGTTGCCAGGCTGCTTCGAATGGCAGGCTGATCATCGCGATGACCATGATCAGCACTGCTGTCAGACCAAGGAGTATTGCCACCACAAGCAGCCACGATGGAATGTAGAACAGCAACGCGAGAAAGCCGACTGTCAGATCAAAACTTTGAGGGGGCAGCCCTAACGTCTCGGCAACCGCGAAACGCGCGCATGCTGTGGATATCAGCAGTGCAAGCAGATGCATAATGATGATGGGCGTTTTGGCGAATGGCTTATCCCATGCTGTATGGAGCCAGCGGGCGAAAGGGATGCACCAGGCAATGAATCCGCAGATTATCAATGCAGCCGCGACCGTCGTCCCGATGGTAAGCGCGGATATGCCCGTGTATAGGGAAGCTGCAATCGTGATGAGGTACGTAACTACCGAGGCGAGATAGAACCGTTGGGATACGGAATATTGCTGGAATTTGGCGAGCAGTTTTGCTTTCAGAGCTATCATTTTCATCCTTGAACTTCTTTTCAGTGCTTCTAAAATCCATGCGGATAGCAATGCTTGACCGCCTTGATGTACGTCTTGTTCCGCCAGTTGAGGTGGATGACCCCGTGGCGGCCCATCAAACCCCACGAGTTCAGCTCATTTATGTGGGCACGAATGTCGAATCAATCGGCTGGCAGACAATTCGCCACATCCCGCGTACGCCGTCTTCGACCCAAGTGCCTTCCAGAACATTCGAGCCTTCGAAGCGGTGCAGCGTTGCTCTGCCGTCGAAGCCTTCTGCTTGCAGTTCGTAATGCCCCGGGCCTTTAGCCTGGCCTCGGTATTGCCAGGTCTGCCCCGCGTCGTCATAGGAGACGGTGATAAACTCGATGTCGATCGTAACCTTGCAGGGTTGATCGAACGACGCGGCACTGGTGGGGCGGAAGGTGTCCATTTTGGCGTACATGTTGGCGTCCTTGTAAAGATATCAGGAGCGGTTCAGGGCAGCAGCCAAGTGCTGTTTGGGTTGGTTGACCGGATGCCGACGGCCTGGCACTGCTCCAGAATCGGCAGAATGTAGGTGATGTTGGTACGGCCCGGCTTGCCTTCTGCTCTGTAACGAGCCGCCTGGCAAAGTGGGCCGGCTTTTTCGTACGTATGGTTGGAGCTAATTTCCACAGCTTGTGCTTGACCGAAATGATTGTTACCGGCGAGGTAGTCCAACGTTTGCTGGAAAGCTGCTCGAGTCAGCGCCAACTGCGAGTCTTCCGATCCGGTCTCAATCACAACGCGATTTGCATCAACGGTCGTGATACGGAAACGGGCGCTACGCGACGGTGTTTGCAGTTCCTTGCCTTGCAGGCGGCTGATCAATGCCCAGAGAGTGTTGTCGACTTGAATGATGTGCTGCATGGGATAATTCCTTCGTTGCTGAACGGACGCTAGCTTTAACCTGAAGTGACTTATGGAATCTTGATACCCAACGCATTCAGCGATGGCGTATCCATCCGGCCATTCACGGTCAGCCCACTGTCCATCTGAAAGGCCATCAACGCACCACGTGTCGCCTTGCCCATCACCCCATCAATGGTGCCTTGGTAATACTGGCGCACCATCAGCGCGGTCTGCACACGGGTGACCAGGTTGCTTTTCTGCTCATTGGTCGCGCGGCTCTTTGAAGTGCTCGAACTTGTCCCGCTGGTAGTGCCAGACGACTGATAAAGGCTGTTGCTGCTTGGGGTGCTGCTCGAAGCACTCGGTGCGCTGTAGCTTCGGGTGCTGGTAGCAGGTGGGCTGTAGTAGCGAGGTGCGCTATAGCCACCCGAGCCGCTGTAGTGAGAACTGTGCGAGCTGTGGGACCGGTGAGAACTGTGCGAGCGATGTGCCGCATAGATGTTGACGGTGTCTGGCGCATTGAGCGTATCGGCAAATACTGGGGGCTGTAGCTTGTCGTTGGGTCGCCAGTTCGCATCGGCGAGCGACAGATGGCCCGCCTGTGCCAGGGTGGTACCTGCCATTGGCAGCAAGCTGATCCCACTGATCAGGACTTTCCAGCGGTCGAGCAATTTCACTGTGCACTCCTTGCATAGGCGCTAAAGGCCTCGGTCGATAGTAGTTGTACGCCGCGGCTCCGCCAGCGGTCGGTGTGGGATTTGAAGAAGCCAGAGCAATGTTTGACGGCAGCGCATTGCTGGCAGGTATCGATGAACAGGTTCTTCCAGTCCGAGATGCTCTGGCGGGCGAAACGCGAGAGGTGGGCTGGGATCAGGCACAGGGGCAAGTTGTAGATCGAAACCGGCACTCCGCGGTTGAACAGGAAATACACGGCCTGGCTCAACGAATCCTGATAGTCAAGCGGGTCAATCCACAGTTCTTCGTAGTTCTTCCTGGCCAGGCCGGTACTTTCGATACCCATCAGCGCAACATGCCGCACGAAGGGCAGGTTCCTGAACACGTAGTGGGCGAGCTCTGGCAAGCGTGGCGTGGTCAGGCGATTGAGCACCACGCGTATCTCGATGATCTGGTTGGCGCGCGCCAGGTTGTAAAGACCTTGCAGGGTTTCGCTGAACGCTCCTGGAGCCTGCACCACATGATCATGGTCTTCGGCATTGTCGGCATACAGCGGGATGCCCCAGCTCAACTGAGGGTGGCCGATGGCAGAGAGCGCTGCGATCCAGCTCGGGTTTTGGAACAGACGCCCGTTGCTGAGCACATGAATGGATTTCTGCGGCAAAACAGCTTTGCACTTGGCCAGGATTTCGAGCAGGCCGTCGCGATAAAGCGTGGGTTCTCCGCCGCTGATTCCCAGATTTTCCTCGCCCGGGTCCATCAGGTCGATCAGCCGTAGGTTCTCCTCGATGTGCCAACGGTCATCGATATCTTTGGGCGGCTGCGAGCACATCAGGCAGAGGCTGTTGCAACGATCAGTCATGAACAGCAGGTTGCTGTCTGAGCCTCGTCGATAGAGCACTCGCACCATCGCGTTGCCTGGTGTGATGGCAATGACATCGCCGGGCTGCACGACATCCGCATCTTTAGGGGTATGCAGGTGTGGCCTCGCGCTGTCGAAGTCGCCGATCAATGGCTCCGGGATCAGGAATCCACCCACTGGTAATGAGAGCAGATGCGGGCTCCGTAGCCGTACTTCGTTTGGCAGCCAAAGCAGCAGGTCACCAAACTCAGCGCTTCCGGCACAAACAGCCAGGCCTTGTTCGATGAGCTCATCCAGAGTGATGACCTTGAGCAGTTGCGGCTCATTCAGGTTATGGATTTCGAAGTGGGTATCTTTGCGCAGCATCGCCATCAGCCCCTGTAACCCGGGAACCAGACATCGTTGTAAGAGCGCCTGTTCAACCAAGACAGCAGCACCCTCTGCACGTTGTCGTCGCCATCGCAAAGCAGGCCGAAAATATGCTTCAGCAGCCCCATGTTCTTCTTGCAGAAGCTGCTGAACACTCGGTGTCCGATCGGGTCAGCTTGGCGGGCATAGTGTTCGACGGGGTCAGCACCACAGTACGGGACAAGTGCGCAGTCGGAGCAGCCCGGCAGCGCCTCTGCTACACCACTGGCGAGCAACGCATTCATAACGGGCGATGCGAGTAATTCAGACAAGGGTTGCTGCACGGTGCCGAGCCTCAAGCCGTCTTCACCCATCTCCAGCAACATTCGGGCTTCGTCCGAGGGATAGACGTAACCGTCATAGTTGTAAACCAGCGCCGCAGTGCCTGCGCCAGCAGGAGAGCGCAGGTCTACATAGCCGGAGGAGAAGGGTGTCAGGATATTCTTCAACAACAGGCTCGTATAACTCTCTGAGAGGTATACGCCCTGTTGGTTGATATGCAGCAAATAGGCCAGTGCCTTCTTGTAGAAGGCCAGGTATCGCTCAATAGGGTAATCAAGTCGATGGGCACTCTTGGTGGCAAACCCATAAGGGCTCAGAGGCCGAAGCGAGATGCTGGAGAAGCCCTGGTTTACATACTCATCGATGATCGCTTCAGGTTGTTCGAGGCTTCTTGAAGTCAGCGTGGTCAGCGCGGAAACTGCATCATGGCCAAGGCGCTCACGGACCCACTGGATGCCTTTTACAGTGCGTTCGTAGGAGTCTCGTGACGGGGTAGGGCGGTTGGCATTGTGCAAGGGCGCCGGCCCATCGAGCGAGGTCGAAAACTGGATGCGATTTTGTTCTGCGAAGTCGAGTATTTCCTCCGTCAGGTGGTGCAGAGTGGTGGTGATGACGAACTGGATATCCCGTTGTTCGACCACGTTCCGGTCAACGACCCATTCGACAATCTGGCGGACGCGCTCGAAGGCTAGAAGCGGCTCGCCACCCTGAAACTCCACAGTCAGGGCGGGAGCGTTCGATTCGAACAGGCGATCGACCGCCGCCTGAGCATCCGCTTCCGACAGGTCGTGGCCGGATCCTCCCAGAGGGGCCCGCGACACCTGGCAGTACTGGCAGGTGTGGTTGCAGCGCAATGTAACCACGAACAAGTGCAGTGCAGGGCCCTGGAAGAGGAAGTCCTTGCGGTTGCGATACTGCGCGGCCATTTCCGGGAACGGGTCGTGGCGGCCTGGTTCGTAGATGAAGTGGCGGGCCAGCAGGTCCTTGTAGAAAGGCGTACTTGCTTGAACGTCGAAGTAACTGAGGGCTCGTAATTGCGCGTCGTTCACGTGCATGTACTCACCGGTATCGGAGGTGAGCAGGATGTCACGTTCATGTCCCGTGTTCATGCGCATGAATCGAAAAGGTAGCAAGCGGTAGTGCTTGGCGTCTGTCGCAATCAGTGTCACTGCGAAATCCCACATCCAGCGAGCGCGGCTCGAGCCAGGACTTCGCGCAACCCTGCTGTTTCGCGGTTGATATGGTCGCGTAGGGCGAAGTCGTTCAGATGTTGGAGAATCAGCGAGTGAGCCTGCTCCGGGGAAAGCGTTAGCCTTGCTTCAGCGGGGTGGGCCGTGAGGCTTATCTGATTGGCTTCAATACCGACCTGGATCGCGACAGTGTCGGCCAGGGAGTAAGCGGCGCGTTGCACCACGCTGAGCGGGTAGGCTGCGCTGTCGAGTTTCAGCGTGACTGGCCATGTCATCGGAACCGGTCCTTCAAATCCGTTGGGAATGTGTGGATTTTGCCGGTTGCCGAGGCATTATGCCATCATAATTTTTTACATTTGCACGCATTTGTCCAGCGTGGTGGGTGGTGGGTTCACTACGGCTCGGCCATTGATACGGGGTAGGGCCGAGGGTTCATATCTCCCTCAGTCCACCCACCGCCACAGCGGCTCATCCAGCATTCCAACCCCACGCAACTGCATCTGCCTCTGGTTATGGCTCTTCTGCAACTCCAGCACATTGCACCCGTTACACGACGACAACGCCACGATCAGCAACTTGCTGTGCGACACCACCTACACCTGGCTACGTTGCGACGCGCGGATGATCAGCCGCGCCCGGGCCGGGAGAAGGTGGGCATGCAGGCCGGTATAGCGACTCGCAGAGAGTCCGGTCGGAGCTATCCTCATCAATAGCCTGCTTGGCCTCAGGCTGGGGGCATCCTTTTCAAACCATCCAAAGCATGCCCTCAGATGTGCCCCCAATGTAGCAATCCACTGGAAGTGAATGGAGCTCCATGGTTTATGGAATGGCAAAAATGATCAGATGAACAGCCTGCCCGGCGAGGTCTAAAGACTGTCAGGATCGCCAAAAAACATCTGAATCCGCGACCTTAACCAGCGCTCCGCCGGGTCATTGTCCTGCGCCCCTCGCCAGGCCATGTGCAACTCGAAGCTGCGCACCGCTATCGGCAGGTCTTCAGCCCGCAACCCGCCCGCAGCAGTCAGCGCATCAGCGG
>NZ_MOMO01000155.1:0-42826 GCF_009933855.1 Pseudomonas sp. SG-MS2
GGTTAGAGCACCACCTTGACATGGTGGGGGTCGTTGGTTCGAGTCCAATTGTGCCTACCAAACATCAGAGAGGGCGATCCGAAAGGGTCGCCCTTTTTGCATTGTGCGCGTCCGGTGGGTGGCCGGTATGTAGCAAGGTGTAACGTATGGTCGCGGTCCGGGCCATGGGCCGCCATGCTAGAATCCGCCGCTTCGAAACGGGAGGTACACGCGTGCGCAAACTGGCAGTGGTAATGGCAGTGCTGGCCCTGGTGGGCTGTGAGAACGAGGTCGAAGGTGTGCACAAGCAGGTGGCCGAGCACCTGCACAACCCCAAGACCGCCAAGTTCGGCAACGTGCGGATCGACACCAAAGGCACCATTTGCGGTCAGGTGCGTGGCAAGGACGATGCCGGGCAGTACGAAGCCTACCGCAGCTACGTCGCCGTCAAGGGTGAGGGTGGCCAGTACGACATTATTGTCGACGACAATGGCAACAACCTGCGCATCCGCGAAATCTGCGGGGGCGCCGAGTTGCAGCGCCGCGCCGAGGCCTTGGCCGATCAGCCTGCCCCCCAAGGCTGGGATGTCGAGGTGATCCAGGGCGCCAACATGGGTGCATTGAGCGACATGACCGCCCGCCTGATCGAGAAGGGCATCCCGTCCTCGGTCGAATACCGCAATGGCAAGCCGGTGGTGCTGCTGGGGCCTTTCCCCACCAAGGAAGAGGCCGAAGCGCGCAAGGCAGAGGTCATGGCCAAGCTGGGTACGGATTCGGTTGTCATTCAGCACGGTGCGCAGCGCTGACTTTGTAGTATGGCCTCTAGTGTGGGAGTCGGCTTGCCGGCGATCACCGGCGCAGCCGATGCCATGCACTCAGGTGCCTGCATAGAGGCGAGCCGCCTTTTCCCGTTGGCTGTGAAAGCGCCGGAACAGACGCCTGTCATCTGTAACCCGACCCGTCTATGCTTGCTCTGTGAGACGGCTGAAACGGGGAGGGCCTCATGTCTACACTGGAGCGGGCCATCGTGGTAGCCACCAGAGCGCATGAAGGGCAATACGACAAAGGCGGTGCGGCGTATATCCTGCACCCCCTGCGGGTGATGATGCAGGTGTCCACGCCCGAACAGCGCATCGTCGCCGTGCTTCACGACGTGATCGAAGACACGCCGCTGACACTTTCCGACCTTGCCCGCGAGGGCTTCACGCTAAAGATCCTGGCCGCCTTGCTGGCCTTGAGCCGGCGTGATGGCGAAAGCTACGAGGATTTCGTCGTGCGCCTTGGCTGCGACCCGCTGGCGCGTACCGTCAAAATGGCCGACCTGGCCGACAATAGCGACCTTTCACGCATCGCCTGCCCAGGCCCGGCCGACCTGGCACGGCTGGCCCGTTATCGGCAGGCCAGCGCCTACCTGCAGGCACTGGCCTAGGCCCCTTGCGCGGTCAATCGTCCTTCGGCACCGTCCAGAAAATCTGCACACCGCCATCGTCGCGGTGGGCGAGGGTGACGTTGTCGTTCTCGGCGATCTCCTCGAGCAGGGTTTCCCAGTCGTCGGGCGACTCCTGTTCCAGGCGGAAGATCAGGGCGGCGCGGCTACGTTGAGCGATGGGGCTGTTGATGATTTTCTGGATACGCGTACCCAGTTGTTCATAACTGCTCGGCGTTGCAGGGGCGGTACTGGCCACGGGGCTTTTCCTTGTTTTGCTGTATGCGCGTACAGTATTTCACTGTAAGGTATTTCGCAACTGCGTGTAAGGTAAAAAAGCGGAGGGCTGTGGGTGGCCGATCCGTGGCGAGTTAAACCGCGAAAAAGGGCCGGTGTAGCCACCACACCAGCCCCTTGTCATGCAGCAATCAGTATTCCCAGAAAATCCGCTGCAGCTCTTTGCTGTCCTGGGTCTTGGTCATTGCCACCATGGCCAGGATCCGCGCCTTCTGTGGGTTCAGGTCGTGCGCCACAACCCAATCGTTCTTGTCATCCGGCTGCTCGGCGTTGCGCAGCACGAAACCGCCCTGGTTGACGTGCGACGAGCGGATGATCTGCACGCCATCCTTGCGCAGCTCCTGCAGTGCCGGCACCACGCGCGACGACACCGAACCGTTGCCGGTACCGGCATGAATCAGCGCTTTCGCGCCGTTCTGTGCCAGTGCCTTGTAGGCCGTGTCGGTCACGTTGCCATAGCCGTAGGCGATGTCGACCTGCGGCAGGCTGCTGATCTGCTTGATGTCGAATTCCGAGTTGACGGTGTGACGCTTGGCCGGCAGGCGGAACCAGTACGATTTGCCTTCCACCACCATGCCCATCGGGCCCCAGGCGCTCTTGAACGCTTCGGTCTTGATGTTGACCGCCTTGCTCACGTCGCGGCCTGACTGGATCTCGTCGTTCATGGTCACCAGTACGCCCTTGCCGCGGGACTGCTTGTCGCTGGCCACGGCCACGGCGTTGTACAGGTTGAGCATGCCATCGGCCGACATGGCGGTGCCCGGGCGCATGGAACCCACCACCACGATCGGCTTGTCGGTCTTCTCTACCAGGTTGAGGAAGTAGGCGGTTTCTTCCAGGGTGTCGGTGCCGTGGGTGATGACGATGCCGTCGACGTCCTTGCTTTCGGCAAGTTCGGCGACGCGCTTGCCCAGCTTGAGCAGGTCGTCATTGCTGATGCTTTCGGAGGCGATCTGCATCACTTGCTCGCCGCGCACGTTGGCAATGCCGGCAAGCTCCGGCACGCCGGCGATCAACTTGTCGATGCCCAGCTTGGCCGCTTGGTACGTGGCACTGTTGGCAGCACTTGCACCGGCGCCGGCAATGGTGCCGCCGGTTGCGAGGATGACCACGTTGGCCAGCTTCTGTTGGGTTTGGGCTTCTTTCGCCGAAGCAGCGGTTGGCAGGATAAGCAGCAACGCCAGGGCGCTGGGTGCGAAGGTCTTCAGTGCAGCATTCATATTATTGTTCTCTCTTCCTAAAGGAGATTTTGCTGTGTCGCACAGGGTGCAAGGCAGTTTTCGTACCATCCTTGGTAGGGCGCTGTAATTTCCTGTATGCCGCTGTGGCTGTGGGCCGGGCTTGACCTGAAGAGCGCGCAGGCGGCCCCTCGAATTCGGCAATCCGAACAAACATTGGAAAACCTGTTCGGTTTTTCGGAAGAATCCAAGATAATCTGCGCCAGAAGCAACGCAGCCCCCGGCAGCGAAACGGATTTGACAAAACCTCATCCTGTTTCCATAGTTAGCCAACGCAAACGTTTGCGATCCGATAAAAACCACAAGATTCGGAGTCATCTCCCATGAAACTGCCGTTCCCCGGTCGTCTGCTGGCGCTCGCCGTCATTTCATCGCTGTCGCTTGCCCTGCCTCTGTCCGCTGCCCATGCCGAAGACAAACCCAAGGTCGCCCTGGTGATGAAGTCGCTGGCCAACGAATTCTTCCGCACCATGGAAGACGGCGCCAAGGCCTACCAGAAAGACCACGCCAACGAATTCGACCTGGTGGCCAATGGCATCAAGGACGAGACCGACACCGGCAACCAGATCCGCATCGTCGAGCAGATGATCGCCACCGGTGCCAAGGCGCTGGTCATCGCACCGGCCGACTCCAAAGCCCTGGTGCCAGTGATCAAGAAGGCCATGGACGCCGGCATCACGGTGGTCAACATCGACAACCGTCTGGACCCCGACGTACTCAAGAGCAAGAACCTCAGCGTCCCCTTTGTCGGCCCCGACAACCGCAAGGGCGCCCGTCTGGTGGGTGACTACCTGGCCAAGGAAAAGCTCAAGGCCGGTGACCAGGTCGGCATCATCGAAGGCGTGCCGACCACCACCAATGCCCAGCAGCGCACCGCCGGCTTCAAGGACGCCATGGAGGCGGCGCAGATGAAGATCGTCTCGGTGCAATCGGGCAACTGGGAAATCGACAAAGGCAACGCCGTCGCCGCCGCCATGCTCAACGAGTACCCCGACCTCAAGGCGCTGCTGGCCGGTAACGACAGCATGGCCCTGGGCGCTGTCTCGGCCGTGCGCGCCGCCGGCAAGACCGGCCAGGTGCAAGTGGTGGGCTACGACAACATCAACGCCATCAAGCCCATGCTCAAGGATGGCCGCGTGCTTGCCACCCTCGACCAGGCGGCCAGCCAGCAGGCGGTGTACGGCATTCAGGCGGCATTGCAGATGCTCCAGGGCCAGAAGCCGAACGTGGACGCCGACAACGTCATCCAGACCCCGGTCGAACTCATCACCAAGCCTTGACGGCCAGGAGACATGGCCATGCCTGTAACGGCCAATGAAGTGCTGCTCGCTGCCAGCGGCTTGGGCAAGAGCTACGCGCAACCGGTGCTGGGCGACGTCAGCCTGGCCCTGCGCGCCGGCGAAGTGCTGGCCCTGACCGGCGAGAACGGCGCTGGCAAGAGCACCCTGTCCAAGCTCATCAGCGGCCTGGAAACGCCCACCACCGGGCACATGACTTTCCGCGGCCAGGCCTATGCGCCTGGCAGCCGTAGCGCCGCCGAGCGCCTTGGCGTGCGCATGGTCATGCAGGAACTCAACCTGCTGCCGACCCTGACCGTGGCCGAAAACCTGTTCCTCGACAACCTGCCCAGCCGCTTCGGCTGGATCAGCCAGAAGCGCCTGCGCCAACTGGCCACGGCCGCCATGGCACAGGTTGGCCTGGACGCCATCGACCCGGACACCCCGGTGGGCGAACTGGGCATCGGCCACCAGCAGATGGTGGAGATCGCCCGCAACCTGATCGGCGACTGCCATGTGCTGATCTTCGACGAACCCACCGCCATGCTCACCGCCCGCGAGGTGGAGCTGCTGTTCACCCAGATCGAGCGCCTGCGCCAGCGCGGCGTGGCCATCGTCTACATCTCCCACCGCCTTGAAGAACTCCAGCGTGTGGCGCAGCGCATCGTGGTGCTGCGCGACGGCAAGCTGGTGTGCGACGAGCCGATCCAGCGCTACAGCAGCGCCGAACTGGTCAACCTGATGGTCGGCCGCGAGCTGGGCGAACACATCGACCTGTGTCGCCGGCAGATCGGCGCGCCGTTGCTCAAGGTCGACCGGCTGTGCCGCGGTGACAAGGTGCGTAACGTGTCGCTGCAGGTCAGGGCAGGGGAGATCTTCGGTATCTCCGGGCTGATTGGTGCCGGGCGCACCGAGCTGCTGCGCCTGATCTTCGGCGCCGACCGCGCCGACAGCGGCAGCATCGAAATCGGCCAGCCACTCAAGGCGGTGACCATCGACTCGCCCAAGGCGGCGGTCAAGGCCGGCATTGCCCTGATCACCGAAGACCGCAAGGGCGAAGGCCTGCTGCTGACGCAATCGATCAGCGCCAACATTGCCTTGGGCAACCTCGCCGCGCTGTCCCGCGCCGGGGTGGTCGACGGCGACGCCGAAAAGGCCCTGGCCGAACGCCAGATCAATGCCATGCGCATTCGCAGCGCCAATGCCGCCCAGGCGGTCGGCGAGCTGTCCGGTGGCAACCAGCAAAAGGTGGTGATCGGCCGCTGGCTGGAACGTGACTGCCAGGTGCTGCTGTTCGACGAACCCACCCGCGGCATCGACGTGGGCGCCAAGTTCGACATCTATGGCCTGCTGGCCGAGCTGGCACGCCAGGGCAAGGCCCTGGTGGTGGTGTCCAGCGACCTGCGCGAGCTGATGCTGATCTGCGACCGCATTGCCGTGCTGTCGGCCGGCCGCCTGATCGACACCTTCGAGCGCGACCACTGGAGCCAGGACCAGCTCCTTGCCGCCGCTTTCGCCGGCTACCAGAAACGTGACGCCCTGCTGCACGACGCAGCGCCCAGGATGGATGCATGAAAACCACACCTCTCGACACACAGGCCGGCGCCCCCGCGCGCCGCAGCGGCACCTATTTCGGCCTCGGCACCTACCTGGGCCTGGCGGGCGCCTTGCTGGCCATGATCGTGCTGTTCTCGTTGCTCAGCAGCCACTTCTGGTCGTACGCCACCTTCAGCACCCTGGCCAACCAGATCCCCGACCTGATGGTGCTGGCCGTGGGTATGACCTTCGTGCTGATCATCGGCGGCATCGACCTGTCTGTGGGTTCGGTGCTGGCGCTGGCGGCATCGGCAGTCAGCGTGGCCATCCTCGGCTGGGGTTGGAGCGTGCTGCCGGCCGCCTTGCTCGGCATGGCTGTCGCCGCACTTGCCGGCAGCATCACCGGTGCAGTCACGGTGGCCTGGCGCATCCCGTCGTTCATCGTCTCGCTGGGCGTGCTGGAAATGGCCCGCGGCTTGGCCTACCAGTTCACCGACTCGCGCACCGCCTACATCGGCGATGCCTACGCCTGGTTCTCCAACCCGATCGCCTACGGTATCTCGCCGGCCTTCATCATTGCCTTGCTGGTGATCATCCTCGCCCAGCTGGTGCTGACCCGCACCGTGTTCGGCCGCCACCTGATCGGCATCGGCACCAACGAAGAGGCCGTGCGCCTGGCCGGCATCGACCCGCGCCCCTACAAGGTGCTGGTGTTTGCCCTGATGGGCCTGCTGGCAGGCTTGGCCGCGCTGTTCCAGATTTCCCGCCTGGAAGCCGCCGACCCCAATGCCGGCGCCGGCCTGGAGCTGCAGGTGATCGCCGCTGTAGTGATCGGCGGCACCAGCCTGATGGGTGGGCGCGGCTCGGTCATCAGTACTTTCTTCGGTGTGTTGATCATCTCGGTGCTGGCCGCAGGCCTTGCACAGATCGGCGCCTCAGAACCCACCAAACGCATCATCACCGGGGCGGTCATCGTCATCGCCGTGGTGCTCGACACCTACCGTAGCCGGCGAGCAGGCCGGCGGAACTGAAAACATGGCAACCATCAAAGACGTCGCGGCACTCGCGGGCATTTCCTACACCACAGTGTCCCATGTACTGAACAAGACCCGCCCGGTCAGCGAACAGGTGCGGCTGAAGGTCGAAGCGGCCATCGTCGAGCTCGACTACGTGCCCAGCGCCGTGGCGCGTTCGCTCAAGGCGCGCACGACGGCTACCATCGGGTTGCTGGTGCCCAACAGCGTCAACCCCTACTTTGCCGAGCTGGCGCGCGGCATTGAAGATGCCTGCGAGCGCAACGGCTATTGCGTGATCCTGTGCAACTCCGATGACAACCCGCAGAAGCAACGCAGTTACCTGCGCGTGCTGCTGGAAAAACGCATCGACGGCCTGGTGGTGGCGTCGGTGGGCGAGGACAGCGACCTGCTGCAGAGCCTGGCCTGCGTGCGTACCCCGATGGTCATCGTCGACCGCGCGCTGGAAGGCGTTGACGCCGACCTGGTGCGCATCGACCACGAGCAGGGCGCGTACCTGGCCACCCAGCACCTGCTGGAGCTTGGCCATCGCGACATCGCCTATATCGGCGGCCCGGCTGCGACCGGGGTCAGCCAGCTGCGCCTGGCCGGCTTCCACCGCGCCATGGCCGAGGCGCAGGTAGCCGTGCAGGGGGCGCACATCCTGCAATGCGACTTCACCAGCCCAGGCGGCCATGCGGCGGCCGGGCAGCTGCTCGACGGCCAGCGGCCCACGGCGATTTTCGCCGGCAACGACATGATCGGCTTCGGCGTGCTGCGTGCGGCTGCCGAACGCAACATCAACGTGCCGGGCGAGCTGTCGGTGATCGGCTTCGACGACATCGAGCTGAGCCGCTACGTGTACCCACCGCTGACCACCGTCGGCCAGTCGATCCGCGAGCTCGGCGAAAGTGCAGCGGCGCTGTTGCTGTCACGTATCGCTACGCCCCGCCGCGATGGCGCAGAGCAACGCATCGTCGCCCCGCGCATCGTGCTGCGCGAGTCCACCGGGCCGCGCCCGGACCTGTTCAATGATTACCGCTAAGGAATGCCCATGAGTGCCAAGGTAGTGGTGGTCGGTAGCCTCAACATGGACCTGGTGGCCCGCGCCGAGCGGCTGCCACGTGCTGGCGAAACATTGGCCGGCGAAAGCTTTTTCACCGTGCCGGGGGGCAAGGGCGCCAACCAGGCGGTGGCTGCGGCGCGCCTGGGCGCGAGCGTGGCCATGGTCGGCAACGTCGGCGCTGACGCCTACGGCCAGCAGCTGCGCCAGGCCCTGGAAGTGGAGGGTATCGATTGCCAGGCGGTAAGCGAGTGCCCGGGCGTCTCCAGTGGCGTGGCGCTGATTACCGTGGATGCCGCCAGCCAGAACTGCATCGTCATCATCCCCGGCGGCAACGGCCAGCTTACCCCGGCAAGCGTGCAGCGTTTCGACGCGCTGCTGCAGGCTGCCGAGGTGATCATCTGCCAGCTCGAAGTGCCTGCCGACACCGTGGCCTGGGCTCTGGCCAGGGGTCGTGAGCTGGGCAAGACGGTGATCCTCAACCCGGCCCCGGCCACCGGCCCGCTGCCCGCGCAGTGGTTCGCCCATATCGATTACCTCATCCCCAACGAAAGCGAGGCCGAGGCGCTGGCCGGTGAGCCGGTCAACGACCTGGCCAGCGCCCGCCGTGCCGGCGAGCGCCTGCTGCAACTGGGCGCCGGCAAGGTCATCGTCACCCTTGGTGCGCAGGGCGTGCTGTTCGTCAGTCGTGATGGCAGCCGGCACTTCCCTGCGCCGCAGGTCAAAGCGCTGGACACCACGGCAGCGGGCGACACCTTTGTCGGCGGTTTTGCAGCCGCGCTGGTGCGCGGCCTGGAGGAGGGTGAAGCGATCACCTTCGGTCAACGCGCTGCGGCGCTGTCCGTCACTCGCGCCGGTGCGCAGCCTTCGATCCCGACCTTGGCGGAGCTGGCCCCATGAAAAAGACCGCGCTGCTCAATATTGCCCTGTCGCGCACCATTGCCGGGCTGGGCCACGGCGATATCCTGGTGATCGGCGATGCCGGGTTGCCCGTGCCGCCGGGGGTCGAACTGATCGACCTGGCCTTGACGCCGGGCATTCCCGACTTCGCCAGCGTGCTGCGCGCTGTGCTCAGCGAGATGCAGGTGGAGCGCCATGTGCTGGCCGAAGAGATGCAGAAGGTCGTGCCGCCCGGCCTGGTCGAGATCGAGCGTCTGCGCGGCAAGCTCGGCAAGCGTGAATGGCTGAGCCATGAGCAATTCAAGGTGTTGTCGCGCAGTGCGCGCGCCGTGGTGCGTACCGGCGAGTGCCAGCCCTACAGCAACATCGCCCTCATAGCTGGCGTAACCTTCTAGTTCCCAGCCTAGTCTGTGGGGGGGCGGCTTGCCGGCGATGGGCCGCCAAGCGGCCCCGACCGCTTCACCACCAAGGCAACAGGAGTGCCCCATGCTCAAACCTCTGCTACAAGGACTCGCCCTCATGGCCGCAGCCGCCACCACCACGCTCCAGGCCGCACCCCGCGACCTGATCATCGACACCGACCCCGGCGCCGACGATGTGGTCGCACTGTTCCTGGCCATGGCCTCGCCGGACGAACTCAACATCCGCGCCATCACCACCGTCGCCGGCAACGTGCGCCTCGACAAAACCTCGCGCAACGCCCGCCTGGCCCGCGAGTGGGCCGGCCGCGAAGACATCCCGGTGTACGCCGGGGCAGGGCGCCCGCTGGTGCGCACGCCGATCTACGCTGCCGACGTGCATGGCGAAGAAGGCCTGACCGGTGTCCCGGTGCATGAACCGAAAAAGCCCCTGGCCCCGGGCAATGCCGTGCAGTATCTGGTCGATACGCTCAGTGCTGCCGAACCCCGCAGCATTACCGTGGCCATGCTCGGCCCACAGACCAACCTGGCCCTGGCACTGATCCAGCGCCCGGACATCGCCAAAGGCATCAAAGAGGTGGTGGTGATGGGCGGCGCCCACTTCAACGGCGGCAACATCACCCCGGCGGCAGAATTCAACCTCTACGCCGACCCGCACGCTGCCGAGGTGGTGCTGGCCAGTGGCGTGCCACTGACCTACCTGCCACTGGACGTCACCCACAAACTGCTCACCAGTGACGCCCGCCTCAAGCAGCTGGCAGCCGTGAACAACCAGGCCAGCAAGCGCGTGGTGGACATCCTCAATGCGTACATCAAGCACGACATGGACTTGTACGGCATGCCCGGCGGCCCGGTGCATGACGCCAGCGTCATTGCTTATCTGCTCAAGCCCGAGCTGTTCAGCGGGCGGCGCATCCACATGAGCGTCGACAGCCGCGAGGGCCCGACCTTCGGCCAGACCGTCGCGGACTGGTACGGCGTGCTCAAGCAGCCGGCCAACGTGATGTGGGTGGGCGAGGGCGATGCCCAGGGCTTTTTCGACCTGCTCAGCGCGCGCCTGGCTCGATTGCAATAGCGGCGTGCGGTGCGTAGCGCTCGAACACCTGGTCGATGAAGTTGCGCGCCGCCTCGCTGCCCAGGTCGCGCACCAGCAGGTCCAGGGCGATCAATACCAGCTCTTCTGGCGTGCTGGGGCTATAGGCGCTCTGGCCTTCCGCCCATTTGACCTTGATGTCGGCATCGATGCTGTGGTGGCTCATGAAAGGCTCTCGTTTGGGCCTGTGGCGGAGGGGCGAACACCTGACCCTGGTGTTCGCAGCAGGCACTGTGCCTGCACTTCTTAAAGTAAATCATCACTTTGCGTCAATGGCTCTTCGACTTAAGAATAAAAAGCCTGCCCAAGCAAACCAACTGCGTGGTGCAAAATCCGGTCACGATTGCCTTTCGCCATGCGCGGTGAGTTCGGGCAGACTTGTGCGGTTTTGCAACGAATTCAGGGTGGAACTGTCGGAACAGGCAGTTCCCAGATCTATTTAGGAGGATTCATGTTCCGTACCCGTGCTTCCCTGGCAACCTTGCTGGTCGCTGCTGTGCTGGCTGGTTGCAGCACTGGTGGCAACTCTGACGGCGGCAGCGCCCCTGCTGCAGTTGCAGGTAACGACGGCCGCTGCGAGGCCAGCGGTGCCGATTTCGCCATTGGCAAGCAAGGCAGTGCCGACCTGCTCGAGCAGGCGCGCAAGGCCAGTGGCTCACAGATTGCCCGTATTCTCAAGCCACATGACATGGTGACCTTGGAGTACCGCTCCGAGCGCCTCAACCTGAATGTGGACGAGCAGGGCAAGGTGACCCGCGTCAACTGCGGTTGATGCAGCCCCTACGAAGGGCAGGCGTATGCTGCCCTGGCAAACGCCCATAAAAAAACCCGCCACAAGGGCGGGTTTTTTTACAGCTATCCGAATTACTCCGGACGAACCTGCGCAGCCTGCATACCCTTCTGGCCTTTTTCGGCAACGAAGGAAACAGTCTGGCCTTCTTTCAGGCTCTTGAAGCCGTCGGATTCGATGGCTTTGAAGTGAACGAACAGGTCGTCGCCGCCGCCTGCTGGGGTGATGAAGCCGTAGCCTTTCTCATCATTGAACCATTTGACGGTGCCTTGTTGGCGATTGGACATGGGTGAATCTCCAGAACATTTAATTTTCAGTGGTGCAATGTGGCCGAGGCTACGGAGCACGGACACCATAATAGTCTAATTCTGCGCCTGTAGCGTCTTTTACCTTCGCAGGATGCTGATCCAGGGCAAATAAAGCCCGGAAAGCCCTCTGCGCATGGCTCATTTCGGCTTGCAGGCCGCTTGCACGACGGTCTGTGCCTTCTGCATCAGCTTGGCGTCAACGCCGTCATTGCTGTCCAGGTCTTCGATCTCCTTATCAGTGAAATTATCTTTGATGGCTTGCGCGCCGCACGAACAATGCTTGTCTGCAGTTGCAGCGTCGACACCTTGACCTTGCGCCACCTGTTTGCATTGCGTCATGTAGGCACCCTCCTTGCCGGCAGGGAAGTTGCCAGCGGTGGCTGCCATGGGCAGCAGCAGGGCGCCAGCGGCCGCCAGGGCCAGAAGAGACGGAACTCGCATAACCAGACACTCCTTGGGTTAAGGTCTCATCAAGAGTAGGTTGCTTCCCAAAGTCTGATAGGAAATTTTCCGTGTAAGTTCACCGCTACCGCGTAATTTCCAAATATTTCTGCGCTGCCATGCAACCCCCGTGCTAGCATGCCCGGCTTGCACCTGCACACGTGCAGCGTGCAACTATCTTTTTACTTTCCAGTCACTCAGGTCCCCCTGGCAAGCCGAAAGGCTCCTGCCACTGTGAGGCAGGCTTCCTTCAAGGAAGGCAGGTCGGATCTTGTACTGGCTCATCCCAACCCATGTGACCTTTGGTAGGGGTCACCACTAGGAGAGGAGGCGCCATGCCCACTATTACTCTTCCCGATGGCAGTCAACGCGCGTTCGATCACGCGGTATCCGTAGCCGATGTCGCCGCTTCGATCGGTGCCGGCCTGGCCAAGGCCACCGTTGCCGGCAAAGTCGACGGCAAGCTGGTCGACGCCTGCGAGCTGATCACCCACGACGCCACCCTGCAGATCATCACCCCTAAAGATGAAGAGGGACTGGAGATCATCCGTCACTCGTGCGCCCACCTGGTAGGCCACGCAGTGAAACAGCTGTACCCGACCGCCAAGATGGTCATCGGCCCGGTCATCGACGAAGGCTTCTATTACGACATCGCCTACGAGCGCCCCTTCACCCCTGAAGACTTGGTCGCCATCGAAAAGCGCATGCAGCAGCTGATCGAAAAAGACTACGACGTCATCAAGAAGATGACCCCGCGCGCCGAAGTCATCGACGTGTTCAAGGCCCGTGGCGAAGACTACAAGCTGCGCCTGGTCGAGGACATGCCCGACGAGCAGGCCATGGGCCTGTACTACCACGAAGAATACGTCGACATGTGCCGTGGCCCGCACGTGCCGAACACCCGTTTCCTCAAGGCATTCAAGCTGACCAAGCTGTCCGGCGCCTACTGGCGTGGCGATGCCAAGAACGAGCAGCTGCAGCGCGTGTACGGTACCGCCTGGGCTGACAAGAAGCAGCTGGCTGCCTACATCCAGCGCATCGAAGAAGCCGAAAAACGCGACCACCGCAAGATCGGCAAGCAGCTCGACCTGTTCCACCTGCAGGAAGAAGCGCCGGGCATGGTGTTCTGGCACGCCAACGGCTGGACCGTCTACCAGGTGCTCGAGCAGTACATGCGCCAGGTCCAGCGCGAAAACGGCTACTCGGAAATCAAGACCCCGCAAGTCGTCGACCGCATCCTCTGGGAGCGTTCCGGCCACTGGTCCAACTACGCCGAAAACATGTTCACCACTTCGTCGGAAAGCCGTGATTACGCGGTCAAGCCGATGAACTGCCCGTGCCACGTGCAGGTGTTCAACCAGGGCCTGAAGTCGTACCGCGACCTGCCGCTACGCCTGGCCGAATTCGGTGCCTGCCACCGTAACGAGCCGTCCGGCGCCCTGCACGGCATCATGCGCGTACGTGGCTTCGTGCAGGACGACGCGCACATCTTCTGCACCGAAGACCAGGTGAAGAAAGAAGCCGCCGACTTCATCAAGCTGACCCTGGACGTGTACAAGGACTTCGGTTTCACCGACGTCGCCATGAAGCTCTCCACCCGCCCCGCCAAGCGCGTGGGTTCCGAAGAGCTGTGGGACCGCGCCGAAGGTGCACTGGCCGACGCCCTGAACGAATCCGGCCTGGAATGGGAATACCAGCCAGGTGAAGGTGCCTTCTACGGCCCTAAAATCGAATTCACCCTGCGCGACTGCCTGGGCCGTAACTGGCAGTGTGGTACCCTGCAGTACGATCCGAACCTGCCAGAGCGCCTGGACGCCAGCTACATCGCCGAAGACAACGCGCGCAAGCGCCCGGTGATGCTGCACCGCGCCATCCTCGGCTCGTTCGAGCGCTTCATCGGCATGCTCATCGAGCACTATGCCGGCGTGTTCCCGGCGTGGCTGGCACCGACCCAGGCCGTGATCATGAACATCACCGACAAACAGGCCGATTTCGCCCTTCAGGTTGAGAAATCTCTGAACGGTAGCGGTTTCCGTGCCAAGTCGGACTTGAGAAATGAGAAGATCGGCTTTAAAATCCGCGAGCATACTTTGCTCAAGGTCCCGTACCTTTTGGTTATAGGGGACCGCGAAGTCGAAACGCAAACCGTCGCTGTGCGTACTCGCGAAGGTACAGACCTGGGCTCCATGCCCGTCGCCCAGTTCGTTGAGCTTCTGACACATGCGGTTTCCCGGCGTGGTCGCCAAGAATCGGAGTAATGACTATTAAGCGTGAAATGAGAAACGATAAACGTGCTGCACCGAAGGCCCCGATCAACGAGAATATCTCGGCCCGCGAGGTTCGGTTAATTGGCGCAGACGGCGAGCAGGTTGGCATCGTCTCGATTGATGAAGCGCTGCGTATCGCTGATGAAGCGAAGCTGGACCTGGTTGAAATCTCTGCAGACGCGTTACCGCCTGTCTGCAAGGTCATGGACTACGGCAAGCACCTCTTCGAAAAGAAGAAGCAGGCTAACGAAGCCAAGAAAAACCAGAAGCAGATCCAGATCAAAGAAATCAAGTTTCGTCCAGGGACGGAGGATGGGGATTACCAGGTAAAACTACGCAACCTGGTACGTTTCCTTACCGATGGGGACAAGGCCAAGATCTCTCTGAGATTCCGTGGTCGTGAGATGGCCCACCAGGAGCTGGGCATGGAGCTGTTGAAGCGGGTTGAAGCTGACCTCGCCGAATACGGCACCGTTGAGCAGCATCCGAAGATGGAAGGACGCCAGCTTATGATGGTCATCGCCCCCAAGAAAAAGAAGTAATCTCCCGGGCACGGCAGGCCTGATGATTATGTGTAATTTTATCGAATGCGGAGTTCCAACATGCCAAAAATGAAAACCAAGAGCGGTGCTGCAAAGCGCTTCCTGAAGACCGCTACCGGCTTCAAGCACAAGCACGCTTTCAAGAGCCACATCCTGACCAAAATGTCGACCAAGCGTAAGCGTCAACTGCGTGGTAGCAGCTTGCTGCACCCGTCTGACGTCGCGAAAGTCGCGCGCATGCTGCGCGTTCGTTAATTCTGGTCAAAGATAGAGGAAGTTACTCATGGCTCGTGTAAAGCGCGGCGTTATCGCTCGTAAGCGTCACAAAAAAATTCTGAAACTGGCTAAAGGTTACTACGGTGCACGCTCGCGCGTATTCCGCGTAGCCAAGCAGGCAGTCATCAAGGCAGGCCAATACGCCTACCGCGACCGTCGCCAGAAGAAGCGTCAGTTCCGCGCACTGTGGATCGCTCGTATCAACGCCGGTGCCCGCACCAACGGTCTGTCTTACAGCCGTCTGATTGCTGGCCTGAAAAAGGCGTCGATCGAAATCGACCGTAAGGTTCTGGCTGACCTGGCAGTGAACGAAAAAGCGGCGTTTGCTGCAATTGTCGAGAAAGCTAAAGCCGTTCTGGCTTAAGTACCCACGACAATCATCCGGCAGCGTTCTGCGCTGTCGGGTGTAAAACGTCATCGATAGGGGAAGAGCCTTCAAAGCTCTTCCCCTATTTTCGTATCTGGAGTCTGTACATGGAAAACCTGGACGCGCTGGTCTCCCAAGCCCTTGAGGCCGTGGAGCGCGCTGAAGACATCAATGCCCTGGAACAGATCCGGGTTCAGTATCTTGGCAAAAAAGGCGAACTGACCCAGGTGATGAAGACCCTGGGCAACCTGCCAGCCGAAGAGCGCCCGAAAGTCGGCGCGCTGATCAATGACGCCAAAGAGCGCGTCACCGAAGTGCTCAACGCACGCAAGGCAGCCTTTGAAGAGGCCGAGCTCAGCGCTCGCCTGGCCGCCGAATGCATTGATGTGACCCTGCCAGGCCGTGGCCAGGCCACCGGTGGCCTGCACCCGATCACCCGTACCCTCGAACGCATCGAGCAGTTCTTCACCCATATCGGCTACGGCATCGCCGAAGGCCCCGAGGTCGAAGACGACTACCACAACTTCGAAGCGCTCAACATCCCCGGCCACCACCCGGCCCGGGCGATGCACGACACCTTCTACTTCAATGCCAACATGCTGCTGCGCACCCACACCTCGCCGGTGCAGGTGCGGACCATGGAGTCCACCCAGCCGCCAATCCGCATTGTGTGCCCGGGCCGCGTTTACCGCTGCGACTCGGATATCACCCACTCGCCGATGTTCCACCAGGTCGAAGGCCTGCTGATCGATCGCGACATCAACTTTGCCGACCTCAAGGGCACCATCGAAGAGTTCCTGCGCGTGTTCTTCGAAAAAGAACTGGCCGTGCGCTTCCGCCCGTCGTTCTTCCCCTTCACCGAGCCGTCCGCCGAAGTCGATATCCAGTGCGTGATGTGTTCCGGCCAAGGCTGCCGCGTGTGCAAGCAAACCGGCTGGCTGGAAGTGCTGGGCTGCGGCATGGTGCACCCGGACGTGCTGCGCATGTCCGGCATCGACCCTGAAGAATTCCAGGGCTTCGCCTTCGGCATGGGCGCCGAGCGCCTGGCCATGCTGCGCTACGGCGTCAACGATTTGCGTCTGTTCTTCGACAACGACCTGCGGTTCTTAGCCCAATTCCGCTAGGCCCAATCGACGCAACTTTCAGGAGAACAGCATGAAATTCAGTGAACAGTGGCTGCGCGGTTGGGTAAACCCGCAAGTCTCCCGTGACGAACTGGTCGCCCGCCTTTCCATGGCCGGCCTTGAAGTCGACAGCGTAACCCCCGCTGCCGGCCAGTTCAGCGGCATCGTCGTGGGCGAAATCCTCGCCACCGAACAACACCCTGACGCCGACAAACTGCGCGTCTGCCAGGTCAGCAACGGCCAGGAAACCTTCCAGGTCGTCTGCGGCGCCCCCAATGCGCGCCAGGGCATCAAAATCCCGTTCGCCATGATCGGCGCCGAACTGCCGGGCGACTTCAAGATCAAGAAGGCCAAGCTGCGCGGCGTCGAGTCGTTCGGCATGCTGTGCTCGGCAGCAGAGCTGCAGATCAGCGAAGAAAACGACGGCCTGCTCGAACTGGCTGCCGACGCCCCGGTAGGCGAAGACATTCGCCAGTACCTGAACCTGGACGACGCCAGCATCGAAATCGGCCTGACCCCCAACCGCGGTGACTGCCTGTCGCTGGCGGGCCTGGCCCGCGATGTCAGCGCCCTGTACAACGTCCCGGTCACCCGCCCGGTGGTGCCGGCCGTACCGGCTGCCCACGACGAAGTGCGCCCGGTCGAAGTCAGCGCCCCGGCCGTGTGCCCACGCTACCTGGGTCGCGTCATCCGCAACGTCGACCTCAGCAAGCCCACCCCGCTGTGGATGGTTGAACGCCTTCGCCGCAGCGACGTGCGCAGCATCGACGCCGCCGTCGACATCACCAACTACGTGATGCTCGAACTCGGCCAGCCGATGCACGCCTTCGACCTCGCCGAAATCAACGGCGGCATCCGCGTACGCATGGCCGAAGAGGGCGAGAAGCTGGTGCTGCTCGACGGCCAGGAAGTCGCCCTGCGCGCCGACACCCTGGTCATCGCCGACCACACCCGCGCCCTGGCCATTGCCGGCGTGATGGGTGGCGAGCACAGCGGCGTCAACACCGAAAAAACCCGCGACCTGTTCCTTGAAAGCGCCTTCTTCGAGCCGATCGCCGTTGCCGGCAAGGCCCGTTCCTACGGCCTGCACACCGACGCCTCGCACCGCTACGAGCGCGGCGTCGACTCGCAAATGGCCCGCGAAGCCATGGAGCGCGCTACCGCACTGGTGCTGGAGATTGTCGGCGGCGAAGCCGGCCCAATCATCGAAGCCGTCAGCGAACAGCACCTGCCGCAAGTCGCCCCGGTGACCCTGCGCGCCGAACGCATCACCCAGATGCTCGGCATGGAGCTGCAGGCCGCTCAGGTCGAGCAGATGCTCAACGCCCTGGAGCTGACCACCACGGCCAACGGGGCAGGGGAGTGGACCGTCAAGGTGCCAAGCCACCGCTTCGACATCAGCCTGGAAGTCGACCTGATCGAAGAGCTGGCCCGCCTGTACGGCTACAACAGCCTGCCTGTGCGTTACCCGCAAGCGCGCCTGGCGCCCAAGGCCAACCCGGAAACCCGCGGTGAGCTGCCCAACCTGCGCCGCCTGCTGGTCGCCCGCGGCTACCAGGAAGCCATCACCTACAGCTTCATCGACCCGAAGCTGTTCGAGCTGTTCACCCCAGGCGTAGAGCCGCTGCTGCTGGCCAACCCCATCTCCAGCGACATGGCCGCCATGCGCGCCTCGCTGTGGCCGGGCTTGGTCAAAGCCATGCAGCACAACCTCAACCGCCAGCAAGACCGCGTGCGCCTGTTCGAAAGCGGCCTGCGCTTCGTCGGCCAGCTGGGTGACCTGGAGCAGCAGCCCATGATCGCCGGCGTTGTCACCGGCAGCCGCCTGCCAGAAGGCTGGGCCAACGGCCGTGACAGCATCGACTTCTTCGATGTAAAAGCAGACGTCGAAGCCCTGCTGGGCTACTCGGGCGCCCTGAGCGACTTCACCTTCGCCGCCGGCAAACACCCCGCCCTGCACCCAGGCCAGACCGCTGTCATCCAGCGCGACGGCAAGGAAGTCGGCTACCTCGGCGCCCTGCACCCGGAAGTTGCCAAGGCCCTGGGCCTGGACCGCCCGGTGTACGTCTTCGAGCTGGTGTTGGGTGATGTGGTCGAAGGCCGCCTGCCGAAATTCAGCGAACTCTCCAAGTTCCCGGAAACCCGTCGTGACCTGGCCCTGATCGCCGGCCGTGACGTGGCCGCCAGCGCCGTGCTTGAAGTAATTCGTGACAATGCAGGCGAATGGCTCACAGACCTCAGGCTGTTTGACGTCTACCAGGGTAAAGGTATTGATCCTGATAGAAAAAGCCTGGCCGTCGGCTTGACCTGGCAGCATCCATCGCGCACTCTTAACGACGATGAGGTGAACACTACCCTGCAAAACATCCTCACCTCGCTTGAACAAAGGTTGAACACCACGTTAAGGAAATAACGGCATGGGTGCTCTGACGAAAGCTGAGATGGCCGAAAGGCTGTACGAGGAGCTGGGGCTTAACAAGCGTGAGGCCAAGGAGTTGGTCGAGCTGTTTTTTGAAGAAATTCGGCACGCACTTGAAGAGAACGAGCAGGTCAAGTTGTCCGGTTTCGGCAACTTCGACCTTCGCGACAAACGCCAGCGGCCGGGCCGCAACCCCAAAACAGGGGAAGAGATCCCGATCACTGCACGGCGCGTCGTCACCTTTCGTCCAGGGCAGAAGTTGAAGGCCCGGGTTGAGGCCTATGCTGGAACCAAGCCATAACGACGAACTGCCCCCCATACCGGGCAAACGCTACTTCACCATTGGTGAAGTCAGCGAGTTGTGTGCCGTAAAGCCACACGTGCTGCGGTATTGGGAGCAGGAGTTCCCTCAGCTCAACCCCGTGAAGCGGCGGGGCAATCGGCGGTATTACCAGCGCCAAGACGTGCTGATGATCCGCCAGATTCGCGCGCTGCTTTATGACCAGGGGTTCACCATTGGCGGGGCGCGGTTGCGGCTCTCCAGTGATGAGGTGAAGGATGAGTCAAGCCAGTACAAGCAGCTGATTCGGCAGATGATTGTTGAGTTGGAGGATGTGCTGGTGGTGTTGAAGAAGTGAGCTTGAGCTGGTGAATGGATTTTTTTGAAAAAAAGCTTCCATTTATCAAAAGGTTAGGGTAAATTCTTCAACGTTCTCGGCAAGATTGAGAACATGCTTCAAAGCCCAGTCGGGGCGTAGCGCAGCCCGGTAGCGCACTTGCATGGGGTGCAAGGGGTCGAGTGTTCGAATCACTCCGTCCCGACCAAATAACTCCAGAAAATCCAGTCACTTAGCGGTGACTGGATTTTTTATGTTTGTCTGCTTTTTCCTGGTGAGCAATTTTGCCCCACTTTTTGCCTCACCGAATTTCAGCTGCCCGCTACGTAAGGATTCTGAGTCGAAGAATCTCGGGCGCCGCACTCACTATGTCGAATGGCGAGCAGCCGGTAGGGAGGGGCGATTTCTTGCTTCGAATCCCTACGCTTCCGCCACTAATTCTCATTAAAGCCCTGATTTTTCGGGCTTTTGTGTGCCTAGGCGTTTTTGGTCCCCTATCTGGCCCCCCATTATTAGTGTGGCTTTTACTGGTTTACTGCGGATTGTGATGGGCGTGCTGTTTTCAACGGTCATCTGGAGCCCGGCAGTAAGCTGGTCATCGATGCGCTGGCCGGGCGCTACGCCACCAGCGCCACGCCCCTGCGCGAAGCGTTGAACCGATTGATTGCCGATGGCCTGGGCTGGTCGAGAAGCGGGAGTTGCGCGGATTCATCGTTGCGCAGATCAGCGAACAGGATTTGGTCGAAATCACCAAGTCACGCTGCTGGCTCGAAGAGATCGCCCTGCGCGAATCGATCTTGCGCAGGGACCGTAAATGGGAAGAAGAGCTGGTGATCGCTCAGCATCGCCTGGCGCGCACCCCACGCTCCCTGTCCCAGGAGCATTTTTTGCGCCACAGACTTTCAATGCCCGGCGAGATCTGAAGTCTGAGCATCAGCAAATCATGGAAGCGGCCATCGAGGGTCGAGCAGATGAGGCTGTCGGTTTGTTGCGCGGCCATATCGAGCCCACGGCAGCATTGTGCGGGCCGATTCTGCACTGTTCCCCACGCCGCGCGATAACGGCTAAGCAGGCCGTCCCACGGCCGCTCCAGATGATGCAAAAAAGGTATCGAGTTTAACTATAAAGTGATTTGAAGCGCATTGATCGATCGCCGTACAGTCGGGAATGCCAATAACAAAAACCGGATCTATTCCATGAGCACCACCTGCCTGTACGACGGGCCGATCATCGACAGCCATATACATCTCTATAATGCTGACCGCGCCGGCGGCATTCCCTGGCCTGAGGCCGGTAATCCCTTGCACGGCACCTACCTCCCCGACCGATACTGGGACCTCGTCTCTGCTCAAGTGGTTGGTGCTGTGGTGATCGAGGCGAGCCCATGGCGCAGCGACAATGCCTGGATCCTCGACACGGTACGTAACGACCCAAGGATACTTGGCGTTATCGGTAATCTCTCTCCGCTGGACGACCACTTCTCCCAGGACTTCGACGTTCTGGTTCGCGACCCTCTGTTTCTGGGCCTGCGTTATGGAAACCTCTGGGGGCGTGATTTTTCAAATGATTTGACCCGCCCGGGGTTTGTTGCGGGCTTGCAGGGCCTGGTTGAGCATGACCTGACGTTCGAGAGCGCCAACCCTGACCTCGCGTTGGTCACCGACCTGCTGCGCCTGAGTGACAGGCTTCCTGATCTGCGGATTGTCATTGACCACCTGCCAAATGCCCAGGTGCCTGCCCACCTGGCCGGGCAATGGCAGCGCACGCTTCTCGAGTTGGCCGCACGCCCCACGGTGTTCAGCAAATGGTCCGAAGTGCCCCAGCACGGTCCGGATGGCCTGATACGTGATCCGGCCCACTACGCCGACTGGCTGGGCTTTTTAAGGGAGGCGTTTGGCGACCACCGCTGCTTCTTTGGCAGTGACTGGCCCAACAGTGAATCGGTCGCCAACTTTGAGGACACCCTGCAACTGACAATGGCGTGTATCAACGGCCTGTCAAAAGACGCACAGACGCAGTTCTTCGCGGGCAACTTCGCGCGCGCCTATCAGCGACTCAAGTACGAGGCTGTCAGGTAAACGCTGACTGACGTTCGTATTTGTGGACTCTTAAAATATAACAACAAGGATTGACGCTGTGGAAATCATACTTCTCGGTGTGCTGCTGCATTTCATCGGGGGTGCAGCCTCCGGCAGTTTTTACATCCCTTACAAGAAGGTCAATGGCTGGGCGTGGGAAAGTTACTGGGTCACCGGTGGCCTGGTCTCATGGCTGATCGTTCCCTTGATCGCAGCAATGCTGACCGTCCCTGGCTATTGGCAGATTATCCGCGAGGCATCGCCGGTGACGCTCTTCTGGACGTACCTGTTTGGCGTGTTGTGGGGCGTGGGAGGCCTGACCTTCGGCTTGACGATGCGCTACCTGGGGTTGTCCCTGGGCATGTCGATCGTGCTTGGCCTGACCTCTGCCTTGGGTGCGTTGATGCCGGCCCTGTATCGCGATCTGTTCACGAATGCGACTGCCGGCACGCTGACTGAAATGGCGAGCAGCGTCTCTGGCAACTGGGTGCTGTGGGGGGTTGGGATTTCGCTGGTAGGGATTGCGCTGTGCGGCTTTGCCGGGATGATCAAAGAGCGTGAAGTCTCTGACGAAACCAAGTTTGCCAGCATCAGCGAATTCTCCCTGAGCAAGGGCGCCCTGGTGGCGGTGATCTCCGGTGTCCTGAGTGCCTGCTTCAGCTATGGCATCAGTGCCGGTCGCCCTTTGGCCGAAGCCGCAGTAGCCCACGGTGCCAATAGCCTGTTTCAAAACAACGTGACGTTCATGGTGATCATGTGGGGCGGCCTGACCACCAATGGCCTGTGGTGCCTGTGGCTGAACCGGCGCAATCGCACGTTCGGCAACTATGTCGATCGCGGACTCCCGCTACTGCGTAACTACCTGCTGGTGGCCTGTGCCGGGACATTATGGTTCTTGCAGTTTTTCTTCTACGGCATGGGCGAAAGCCGTCTGCAGAGTGACGCAAGTTCGTGGGTGCTGCACATGTCGTTCATCATCGTCATCTCCAACGCCTGGGGTTTGTACTTCAGGGAGTGGCACGGCACAAGTTCCGCAAACAAAGCCGTTTTGCTCATGGGACTCGGCGTAACGCTGGGGTCGATAGGCATGGTCGGTTATGGCAACTATCTGGGCTGATCGAGCCCTCGGTACATCTAAGGAGTCAGCAATGTTGCTAGCAGATAAAACGGTAATTGTGACCGGTGCTTCGCGGGGTATCGGCCGGGCAGCGGCGTTGGAATGCGCGCGCCAAGGTGCAAAAGTGGTTATCGGACATAGCGGCAGCGCCCAGGGGCTGGCTGCCGCCAAGCGTCTGATCGAGGAGATTGCCTTTGGGGCAGGGCAAGCGATCGAGGTCGGTGCAGATGCCGCCGACCCAGACACCGGTGAGCGCCTGGTTGCGGCGGCGGTCGAAGCATTTGGCGGGGTCGACGTATTCGTTAACAACGCGGGGATTTGCCCCTTCCACTCGTTTTTGGACATGCCCCGCGAGACTTACCTTCGAACGGTGGATACCAACCTCAACGGGGCCTATTTTGCCGTCCAGGCTGCCGCGAATCAGATGAAACGTCAGGGCCGGGGCGGGGCGATCATCGCGGTGAGCTCCATCAGCGCGTTGGTCGGTGGGGGCATGCAGACCCACTACACGCCCACTAAGGCTGGCTTGCATTCGCTGATGCAGTCCTGTGCTATCGCCCTGGGGCCGTATGGGATTCGCTGTAACTCAGTACTGCCGGGCACTATTGCTACCGACATCAACAAAGAAGATCTGGCGGACGAGGCCAAGTTGAACTACATGGCGTCCCGCTCTCCGCTTGGGCGCCTGGGGAGGGCCGAGGATGTCGCGGGGCCTATCGTGTTCCTTGCTTCGGACATGGCGCGCTATGTGACAGGGGCTTCGCTGCTGGTGGACGGTGGGATGTTCGTCAACCTGCAGTAGTCAACCTGGGGCACGTGCCCCAGGTCGTTATGAAAAAGCACAGCGACCGTGGGGTCGCTGTGCTTTTTTATGCGGCGGGCGGCGGTAACGGCATTGGCCTTTACGTCATCGGATCTTCAAGCAATCGTCGGAACGGTCGGCAATTCGCAGCGCAATGACGTCGTGGGGGGCGAAGTCTACGGTGAGCGTTAGTTGCTTCGCGTCATCGATCACTTTCGCGAGCGGTTTCGAGGCGCCGGTATGAAGATCGATTTGTCTGGCGCACGCACCGTTCACCTTGAGCGTCTGATGTTGATTTTTGTCCGTGGGGTTTCTCAACCACAGGTAACGGGAGTCAGTGCCACTGCGCATCACGGATTGAAGCGGGTTAGGCGTGGTCGATGTGACGGTGGGGGCGATCCCGGCCTTGGCTAATGCATCTGGGACGGAGGCCAGGTCCTTGGCTCGATATACCTTCGGTGAGTTGACCAAGGTTTTATAGAGGCCGTTGTTCTCGTTGGCAGGCGCCGACGCAGATGCGCTGTCGTCTACCAGAACGATGGCCAGGCCAGCCGCGCCGGCCGAGACAAGCTGTTCGAGTGTGGGTGTCGTCAACGGTGTTCCCGGCATTACGACGAGGGCACGGTAAGCGCTTGTCGCGGGCGCCAGACGACCAGCTGCCACGCCTGCCTCTGGCCAGCTCAACACGTTGGGCGACAGGTATTCGTAGCGGTATCCGGCTAAGCCGAGTTGTGGGTCCTTCCAGTAATCATCAGCAGGCGAGGCCTGCGCGTGGCCGGTGTCCCAATAGCTATGGCGCAGAATAGCCACGTCCATCGCAGGTTTACCCCAGCGCAGAAGTGACTGTTGTCGAGCAACATACTGGGTGAAGGCTGCCGCTTGATCCCACGTCGGCAGTTGGCCGTAGTCTTCCGAAAAAATGCCCCCAAACGGCATCCAGCGAGGCTTGTCACCGTCTTGCCGGGTGGTTTGCGAATAGCCATGTAGGACGATCTGATTGACGCCGCCCGCAAACAGCCCACCGATGTGCCTCAAGGCATCGTTCCAGGTGGTTTTCAGTGCCACACCCGGGGTGGCGCAGCATTCTGCTGAATAGACGCTGCGGTTCAATACATGTGCAGCGCCGGCCTGGGTGCGATAGCCATCGACATCGTCATTCAATTGGAAGCTTTCGGTCTCAGGGACGTCCACATACTTGAGCGGGGAGGCCGCTTCGATGGATTGCCCATAGGCTGCTTGGACGCGGTAGCGCCAGCCGATGGAATTGAAATAGCCCTTGAGCGGCGCCAGGTGGTACTCGCTGTAGAGCTCGGTCAAGGTCTGGTAGTAATCCGCGCGAATGGCCGCGCCGCTGCCGTCGGCGAACTCGAAGTCTGCCCGGGTGTCGGGGGTAACCGTTGTTTTCGTAAAGATGGTGTGGAAGAAGTCGTTGAGGTGACCTATGCCAATGACCGGGAGGTAGGGGCGCACATCATACCCACGCCGTTTCTCGAATTCTTCAAGCAGGTTTGGCGTCCAGACGATGTAGCCTTTCAAGTGCAGTGAGTCTTCGAAAACATCCCCACCGTCAGCGCCAGCCAGCACGGGTTGAATCGCGCTTTTCCAATGTGCGATCAAGGCGTCGGTGCCTGCCGTGCTAAAGTGATCGATCGCCTGGTAGGGTTCAGGCGCCGCACCGGGGATCGTATGCTCTGTCACCCGCGTCCAACTGATAATGATTTGCCAGCGACCCTCAGAAGGAGGCGTCCACTTCATTTTGCCGTCAACGATCGTCTCGGTAATATCGACCAGTGTGCGTTTGTCTAGAACAGTCGGGTCGGAAGAGGCCAGTTTCGCCGCGCTCGCGCCGATTACGCGGAGCTTGTTCGCGCCCCCTTTGGGGTGTGCCAGCTGGGTGTCTACCGGGCCCGAAGACTCTAGCGAGGTGTACACCATCTCCTGGCTCGATCCTTCGCCGATCAGGTTGGCAGGCACCGCGGCGGGATAAGACGGGCTGATTGCAAGGTCTACGGTTATTCCATTCTGCTTGGCCTGTTCGAGGGCAGCCTTGATGGCATTGGCCCACTGGCTACTGGCATAAGCATTGTCGGCGGGAAGACTCCCGTCAGCAGCGACACTGTTGATTTCGATACCGCCGAAACCCGCCTGCGCGATGCGCGTGATGTCGTGTTTTATCGCAGAGGCGTCCACGGCCCCGAGTGGCACCCAGTAACGCATTTTAGGGCGTACGCACGAGGGCAAGGTGTTCGCCTCTGGATCATACTGGCATGCACCGGTCGGCCCAGTAAGCGAGCCGGGACCCGATGCTGAAAGCGCCCAAGGTGAAACCGTCGAGAGGGCAAGTCCTACACCGAGTGCAACTACGTTAATTACAGTGCTTAGCATTCTAGAATTTCCTGGGCAAAGTCTGAGCGGCGCGCAGTCACCAAGGGTCGAGGGTGTCGTCGATGATGTACGGCGCGGCGTCAATGGCTCTCATTATTGTTGATGTGGAAGGCTTAGCGCTTCAGGCCCGCATCGAGCCCCAGCAATGTTTCGAGCTGAATGTGGAAAAGAAACCCTGCGGCAATGCCGTCATGTCCTTGCTTTCCCGAGTAGGGGGCATTCAGACTGCTTGGATTCCAGACGTACTTGATGTACGGGCTCACTACGACGCCGTTGGTCAGCACTATATTGGCGTCGAGGTCCAAAGAGTGTTCGGTCCGCGGTGCCTTGTATGTGCTGCCGACCGAGGCATAGGCGCCCCTGAGGAAGGACTGCTCGTGAGCGGTTTGGCGCACCCAGTGGGCAGAGACGGACCAGGTGTCAAAGGGGCGGCTGCGAAACGGGGCTTCGAGGATTATGCCGGTACTCAGCTGGGCTTGCTGCCCGTTCGCAACTTCCTCATCGAGCATGCCGTAACCGGCCATGTACCCGACCAGTGCCGTTGGGTTTGGCTCGTTTTTCACTACACCGCCGTCCGCCCGCCAGAACGTTTTCTTACCATTGAGATGAAACCCGTTCATGCCTTTTTTGGTTTTCAGAGGTAGATCAGGATCGTCGAATCTGGATGTTCCAGCGACCGTGTAATAAGGGTCTTTGGAAGTGAGGGTGTTGTGAAAACCAACTGCTTCTAATGAAAGCGGGTACGTGTCTTTCTGGTAATTGGTGCGGTAGGCCACGTTGGCAAAGATGGCATTACTCACTTGTCCCCCACTGTCACCAGGCCCGATTTCCCAACCATTGGTGAACGGATAGGCATCGTTTGTTCGCCAAATACCCGCCTGGGTGCTCAGTGCATCGGTGAAACGGTAATGCACGCGTAGGCCCCATGTAGAGTTGTGGCCAGAGGCATCTGGAACGCGAGCACAGCCTAATGCAATGTTACAAACGGGCAAGGCAAAATAGTAACTTGCGGCACTATTTCCCGCCTCCAGGGTTAACCGTCCATCCAGCAATTTTTGTTCGACGGTCAGTAGCGTGAGGTGGTTGACGCGCGGGATGTAGGGGCTGTTTCGGGCGGCCAGTACGTCACCGGCCTCGGTACTGTATTCCAGGTGATTTCGATACGGAACATACGCTTGCTGGAAGTGAAAGCTGGTGCCTTGCAATCCTGCAATTTTCTCCAGATCAAAATCTGCACCCACCGTTATCAGGGTTAAAGATTCATGGCGGCCTCTGACCAGTCCCGCTGTCGGGTTGGCGAGATACATCTGAGTTATACCAAGGTGTGGCGCAATGCCATGCTCATCGAACCACAGACCCTTGCTGTACAGGGGCGTATCAGTGTTGCCGGTATAACTGTCGGCATTATATATACTTGGACCAATCGGCTCATTGGGGTAATTTAGGCTCGCGAGTGCTTCGGGGTCCATGGCATTCGCAAGGCTAGGCATAACCGTTGACGTCAAGGCCAACGTTAATACTGTCCGATACATAGATCTGCCTTTATTGTTTTTGTGGCGACTGTCGCCCGTAAACAGAGCGTACTAAGGCAGATGGTACGTTAGGCATCAGGTACCGGACTAATAGGTATTAGGTCCACATCGATAGCGTAAACGCATCACTTCCAATGCGCATCGACACGGTTTTCGGTGCGTCGGTAAATTTCCTCAAGAAATTCTTCAAGCTCGGCTGTGAGCGTCTCATTGCGCCGGAGCAGAATGCCGAATGGTGCCATGCGTGCTTCCAGGGGCAAGTCCAACTTGACGATCAGGCCCATGCTCAGGTGATCACTCAAGAGGTTTTCTGAAATCACCAGGATGCCATCGGTAATTCGCATCAACTGCAACATGGTGAACACCGAGCTGCACTCGATGATATCCGTGGGTGCGGCGAGGCCTTGGCGAGCAAAGGCCTCATCCAGGGCAATGCGCGCGGGTGCGCTGTCGGGCTGGAGGATCCAGGGCCAGCGCTCGATCAAGTCTTCGAGGGGGAGGTCGCGGCTCTTGGCCGCCGGATGGCCGGCGCGCACTACGGCTATCAAACGCTCATTTCCAATGGCCTGAAACTCAAAGCGCTTATGGTTGAGTGCACTGCCGAGCCGGGCCACGGCCACGTCAACGCGCCGCTGCTCGAGGAGTTCAATCAGCTGGTCACTCGTGTCCCCCAATACTTTAAGGCGCAGCAAGGGGTGGCGCTGTTTGATAACGCCAATGGCGTCGATCACCAAATCGGGGAGGGCACTCAGAATTGCGCCGATCGCGAGAAAACCGTAACCCCCCGCTTGGCGTTCCGCCAGTTCCGCGGCGCACCTGTCCAGGCCGTTGAGTGCCGCACGTGCGTAACGCAGCAACTCTTTGCCGAGTGCGGTTGGCTGCATGCCCCGAGCCTTGCGCTCGAAAAGGGCGCAACCGAACGCTTCTTCGATTTCCTGAAGCATTCGTGTCGTCGCAGGTTGGGACATGCTGAGCGCTTCGGCGGCGCGGTGTAAGTTTTGACTGTTGCCCAGTGTGACCAACATCAACAGGTGCTTGTAGCGCAGGCGATTGACAAGGCCTCGGGAGGAGAGCGCAGGCAACATTGGCCATTCCTTATTGTAGTACTGACCGTCAGTGGCCAACGGCTGCCAATGTAGCGTAGGCAGGGGTATAAGCCAACGTGTCCACGCCGGGTGTGGGCGGTGAACAGCACGACTGTGAGGCTGGTTAATAACGGGCTGTTGTCATGGGCAATAAAAACCGCTCTGGCGAGAGCGGTCTGTCATTTTCGACTACGCCTCGGTCAGGCTTGTAAATAGACCACGTGTGTATGGGTATATTCGTAAAGCCCGTGTTTGCCGTCCGCACCGCCGATACCGGATTTGCGCACGCCCGCGTGAAAACCTTGCATGGCCTCGAAGTTTTCGCGGTTGATGTAGGTCTCGCCGAAGTCGACCTCGCGCACCGCCTGCATGGCTTTACCCAAGTCGCGGGTAAACAGTGAGGAGGTCAGGCCGTATTCGCAGTCATTGGCCAGCGCGATGGCTTCGTCCAGGCTGTCGACGATCTGGATCGGCAGCACCGGGCCGAAGATTTCCTTGCGCATGATCTCCATGTCGGCGCGGCAATGGGTCAGCACAGTGGGCTGGTAATGGAAGCCTGCCGAGCGGTCGGCCACCGCGCCGCCCGTGATCAGCTCGGCGCCGTCGGCGAGCGCGCGGCGGACCTTGGCGCTTACGCTGTCCAGCCCTTGGCGGTTGGTCAGCGGGCCCATCTCCACGGTGCTGTCGGCCAATGGGTCGCCGTAGCGGGTAGCGGCCATGGCTGCGCCGATTCGCTCGATGAACTGATCGGCTACCTTGCGCTCCACGTAGACCCGCTCAGTGCAGTTGCACACCTGGCCGGTGTTGATGATGCGCGAATCCCGGATAGCCTTCACGGCCAAGTCCAGGTCGGCGTCCGCGAGCACGATCGCTGGCGCTTTACCGCCGAGCTCCAGGTTCAGCTTGGTCAGGTTGGGTGCCGCTGCCGCCATGATCCGCGCACCGGTGTCGACGCTGCCGGTAAAGCTGATCATGTCGACCTTGGTGTGGGCGCTCAGGGCGGCCCCCACACGACCGTCGCCGCAGACCACGTTGAACACCCCGGCGGGCAGATCGGTCTGCGCCACCAGGCGGGTAAATTCGAAACAGTTGTTCGGGGTTTCTTCGCTGGGTTTAATCACGATGGTGTTGCCGGTAATCAACGCCGGCGCCAGCTTGCGAGCGATCAGGAAGAAGGGGAAGTTCCAGGGCAGGATGCCCGCTACGACGCCCAAGGGTTTGCGGAACAGGAAGATGTTCTCACCTGGACGATCGCTGGTGATGATTTCGCCTTCGATGCGTCGCGCCCACTCGGCCATGTAGTCGAGGTAGTCGGCGGTAAAATTGACTTCTACCTCAGCCAAGGCAGTGATCTTGCCTTGTTCCAAGGTGATGGTGCGCGCCAGGTCAACAGCGTTTTCACGCAGCTTGGCTGCGATCCGGCGCAGATAGCCGGCGCGCTCGATCGCCGGCTTGCGCGCCCACTCCGTCTGAGCGGTGCGGGCCGCCGCCAGGGCACGGTCGACTTCGTCCGGGCTGGCGGCGGGCACCCTGGATAGCAGAGCGCCGGTGGCCGGGTTGAACACCTCCAGGTGCTCGGCGCTGGCGGTGAACTGACCATCGATGTAGTTCTGGTAAACCGGTACGGATGACATCGCAAACTCCGTGGGATCAGTAGGTGCGCGACGCTGCGGTCGCGGTTGAGGTCTTGCGGTAGCGGGCCAGGTTGCTCAGGGCGGCCTGGCGCAGCAAACTGATGTCGATACCCACGGCGACAAACTGGCACCCCCAGCTCATGTAACGTCGAGCGTCTTCCTCATTGGGCGCAAGGATGCCGCAGACCTTGCCGGCAGCCAGCGTGGCGTCGACGGCACGGCGGATCTTTGCTTGTACTTCAGGGTGCGACGGGTTGCCGGCATGGCCGAGCCCGGTAGACAAGTCCGCCGGGCCGATGAAGACCGCGTCGACACCCTCTACTGCAGCGATGGCTTCGACATTTTCCACTCCCAGCCTCGACTCTACCTGCACGATCAGGCACAGCTGTTCATGAGCCGTCTGCAGGTAGTCAGGCACGCCATCCCAGCGCGTGGCGCGGGTCAGCCCACCGCCGACGCCACGGATACCCTGTGGCGGGTAGCGCATGGCTCGCACCAGTTCGCGGGCCTGCTCCGCGGTGTCGACCATCGGCACCATCAACGTCTGGGCGCCGATGTCTAGCAATTGCTTGATCAGGTTGGCGTCACCAGTCACCGGGCGCACCACTGGCGCGCATCCGTAGGGCGCCACGGCTTGCAGCTGAGCCTGGATGCTCGGCACGGTATTGGGGGCGTGTTCGCCGTCGATCAACATCCAGTCGTAGCCAAAGGTGGCGACCAGTTCTGCAGCGTTGCCAGTGGCAAAGCCGGCCCAGATGCCGAACTGCGCTTCACCCTTGTCGAGTTGCGCCTTGAACAGGTTCACGGGCATTTTCATACGCGACCCCCTGCACGGTTATAGGGGCGGTGCAGCTGGCACTCAGGGTTCAGGGTGACGCCAAACCCAGGCTGATCAAGGCGCGAGAGGCGCATGCGGCCGTTCTCTGGCACGGGTTCTCCGAGCAACTGCGGATGGAACATAGGCACCACTTTGTCCGCTTCGGGCGCCATCATCAGGAACTCGGCGAAGGGGCTGTTATGGCGTGTGGCGACGAAGTGGTAGCTGTACACCGACGACCCGTGAGGCACCACCATGGCGTTGTGGGCATCTGCCAGGGCCGAGATTTTTACCAGTTCGGTCATGCCACCGCACCAGCCCACGTCCGGCTGGATAATGTCGCAGCAGCCCATCTCCAGCAGCATGCGGAAACCCCAGCGGGTGGCCTCGTGCTCACCAGTGGTGACCAGCATGCCACTGGGTACGGCTTTACGCAGGGCAGCGTAGCCCCAGTAATCGTCTGGCGACAGGGCCTCTTCGATCCACTTCAGGCCGAACTCCTGGGCGCCCTTGGCCAGGCGGGTGGCGTAGTTCAGGTCCAGGCTCATCCAGCAATCGAGCATCAGCCAGAAATCCTTGCCCACGCGTTCGCGCATGCTGGCCAGTTCTTCCAGGTTCTTGCGCAGGCCTTCTTCGCCCTCGGCCGGGCCGTGATGCAGGGGCATCTTGCCGCCAATGAAGCCCATCTTCTGGGCCAGATCCGGGCGCGCGCCGGTGGCGTAGAATTGCAGTTCGTCGCGCACCGCACCGCCCAGTAGTTGGTGCACCGGCTCCTGGCGGATTTTCCCAAGCAAGTCCCACAAGGCCAGGTCGACGCCGGAGATCGTGTTGATCACCAGGCCCTTGCGGCCGTAGTACAGGGTGGATTGGTACATCTGGTCCCACATCAGCTCGATGTCGGTGACCTTGGCGCCTTCCAGGAAGCGCGCCAAATGATTTTCCACGATGTAGGCCGCAGGCTCTCCGCCAGTGGTCACGGCAAAACCGACAGCGCCATCGCTCGCCTCGATTTCCACGACCAACGTGCCCAGCACATTGATGCCGAAGCTGCGACGGCTCTGGCGGTATTGCGGGTATTTGCTCATCGGGGTGGCAATGTGGTCATCGATCCAGTGGCCGTCGCTCTGGTCGTGATAGTCGGCGCCGCCGCCACGCAACGTGAATGCGCGGACGTGTTTGATCGTTGGAATGCTCATGAACAATTCCTTGCAGGTAAAGGATTTAAGTTGTTAGCGAGTGCAGCTTTACGGCGCTATGCAGGCGAAAATTCGATATCTCACTGCAGCGCTGCAGCAGTTTTGGAGCGTGAGCCGAAGAAAGCAGGAGGGAAGACTCCGCATCGTCTTAGATTACGGCCAAGGTGTCCGTGCTTTAGCGATAGGAAGCCTGGCAAGTGCCAGCTCTTCCCCGAAAGGTAGGCGAGTAAAGTTTTCACGGCAGTATCCTTTTGGAGTTATTTAACTGCGTGGTAAGTGGCGGAACTATACGGTTGCTTCGATATGCGCTACCAATCGGTTTTTTCTCACAACCGATACTTTTAAGGTATTAGTGAGCTGGTTGCATCCCTTTCCTGGCCAATCTGCCGCGTGGTAGTCGGCCCCTAGCCGTTTTTCACGAAGGTTTTTTCGAAGCGGCATGGGTCTGCAAGAGCATCAGGCCAGTGCTGGCGGTGGCCCAGCTGCTAGCCTGGCACAGCCTGAGCATTGGGAGTTTCGACTTGTGGTCACTGAACGAAGCCTTAGCTAGGTGCTGTATTGTCAGCGCCGGTTAGGGGTTTCGCTACAGCGCCTGAACGTCAGTGGAGATGCCACCGTTTTAGTATCCGCAAGGCATGTCAGGCGCGTGCATGGCGGATGGGCTGCGGATTCAACGTGCACTTGGACAGTGATTTCTCACTGACCAGCCCCAAGCTCAGGCAGGCAGCGACGCAGGATTATTCACTACCATCGACCTCTTTTCTCGAAGCGAAGAGGTCGTCGTGGAGCGTATATCCATGCGTAAAATTCGAGAGGTACTACGCCTAAAGTTCGACACCGGCCTGTCCGTGCGCAAGATTGCCGTCAGCCTGCGCATCAGCGGCGGCAGCGCCGGTAATTACCTGCATCGGTTCAACGCCTGCGGTCTGACCTGGCCTACGTCATTGTCCGACGCCGAGTTGGAGCGGCTTTTGTTCCCGCCAGCCCCGGCTGTGCCAAGCAATCAAAGACCGATGCCCGATTGGGCTTGGGCGCATGCCGAGTTACGTCGTCCCGGCGTTACCCTGGCCTTGCTTTGGCAGGAATATCGGCTCGCCCATCCGCAGGGCTTCCAGTACAGCTGGTTCTGCGAGCACTACCGTCTCTGGGCCGCAAAGGTCGACGTGGTCATGCGCCAGGAACACCGTGCCGGCGAAAAACTCTTCGTCGATTACGCTGGGCAGACCGCGCCCGTCATTGACCAGCGGACCGGAGAAATCCGTCAGGCGCAGATCTTCGTCGCCGTCCTCGGCGCGTCCAGCTATACCTTTGCCGAGGCCACCTGGTCGCAGAAACTGCCCGACTGGTTGGGCTCGCATGTACGCTGTTTTGCTTTTTTCGGCGGCACCGCACAGATCCTGGTGCCCGATAATCTGCGCAGTGGCGTGACCAAGGCGCACCGTTACGAGCCCGATATCAACCTGGGAGTTCCTTGCCTGCAACTGACTCCACCGCCCCTTGTGCTGGGTAACCAGCGCCAGCAATCAGCAGCTTTGCTTCAGCTAGTCGGGTCTTGCCCCAACACCTTGCTCAACGCCACACGCGCATCTTCAAGCTGCACCAGCGAAGCATGCCGTGCACCCAGCGCGTCGCCGTTCTGGATAGCAGTGAGAATCGCCTTGTGCCGGGGCAGGGCGAGTTGGTTGAAGTTCGGCCGCTGGTTGGAATAGCGCACCGATTCGCGCAGGGCCATCGAGAGCATGTTGCACAGGTAGGCCAACAGGTCGTTGTGGGTGGCGTCGGCGATGCGGGCGTGGAAGTCCAGGTCGGGTTGCAGGCGCTCTTCATGGGTGCGCGCGGCTTCCATGCGCTGGTAGGCCTCGGCGATCGACTCGACATCCTCGGGGGTGGCGTTGGTGGCGGCCAGCGCGGCGGCGGCGGGTTCGATAACCCAGCGCACGCTGGACAGGGTGTTGAAGAAGTCTTTTTGCGGGGTGGCCTGCATCAGCCAGTGCAGCACGTCGGGGTCGAGCATGTGCCAGTCATGGCGCGGCCTCACCAGCGTGCCGACCCGTGGGCGGGCTTCGACTAGGCCCTTGGCGGTCAGGGCGCGCATCGCTTCGCGGAACACCGGCCGGCTGATCGCGTAGCTTTCGCACAGGCTGGCCTCGGAGGGCAGCTTTTGCCCGGGTGCGAGTTGGCCGGATACGATTTGCAGGCCGAGGTCCTGGACCAGGGTGGCGTGCATGCTTTTGCGCGTGGTGGGCTGGCGGTAGTTCATGGGGGGCGCGGGAGGTCCTTCGAGCGAGGTGGGCATCATAGCATTAGTGGGTGGCGGAGGGCCTGTGGGGCAGGTGTCATGCAGGCAGTTGCAGCCATCGGTTTGCACTGCCTCAAGGTATGCGTGGGATGTGTAGGAGCGGCCTTGTGTCGCGAAAGGGGTGCGCAGCGCCCCCGGCAATATCAGCCTGATGCATGAATTGTGGGGGCGCTGCGCACCCCTTTCGCGACACAAGGCCGCTCCTACCGGGGGCGGTGTTGAGGGTTGGTTAGTGCGAATGCTTGGGCACCGCCGCGCCACGGCAGCCAACCAGGAAGTCGAAATCGCAACCTTCGTCAGCCTGCATCACATGGTCCAGATACAGCTTCGCATAACCGCCACTGATCAACTGTGGCGGGGCTTGCAGGTCGGCCAGGCGGCCAGCCAGTTCCTCGGCAGAAATGTCCAGGTGCAGCCGGCCTTCCTTGCAGTCCAGCTCGATCCAGTCACCTTCGCGCACGGCTGCCAATGGGCCGCCCGCAGCAGCCTCGGGTGCCACGTGCAGCACTACGGTGCCGTAGGCAGTACCGCTCATGCGGGCGTCGGAGATGCGCACCATGTCGGTCACGCCCTGGGCCAGCAGCTTGGCGGGCAGGCCCATGTTGCCGACCTCGGCCATGCCCGGGTAGCCCTTGGGCCCGCAGTATTTCATCACCAGCACCGAATTGGCGTCCACGTCCAGCTCAGGGTCGTTGATGCGCGCTTTGTAGTCCTCGAAGTTTTCGAACACTACGGCGCGGCCGCGGTGCTGCATCAGCGCTGGGGTAGCCGCCGACGGCTTGAGCACCGCGCCTTTGGGTGCCAGGTTGCCGCGCAGGATGCAGATGCCGCCATCGGCCACCAGCGGTTTGTCGAGCGGGCGGATGACTTCTTCGTCATACAGCGGCGCGGCCTGGCAGTTGTCCCACAGGCTCTTGCCGTTGGCGGTCAGTGCGGTGGGGTTGGGCAGCAGGCCATGCTCGCCCAGGCGGCGGATGACTGCGGGCAGGCCGCCGGCGTAGTAGAACTCTTCCATCAGGAAGCGGCCCGATGGCTGCAAGTCGACCAAGGTCGGTGTGCCGCGGCCGACGCGGGTCCAGTCTTCCAGTTGCAGGTCTACGCCAATGCGCCCGGCAATGGCCTTGAGGTGGATCACGGCGTTGGTCGAACCACCGATGGCGGCGTTGACGCGGATGGCGTTCTCGAAGGCTTCGCGGGTAAGGATCTTCGACAGGCGCAGGTCTTCGCGCACCATGTCGACAATGCGCATGCCTGACAGATGGGCGAGTACGTAGCGGCGGGCATCCACCGCCGGGATGGCGGCGTTGTGCGGCAGCGAGGTACCCAGCGCTTCGGCCATGCAGGCCATGGTCGACGCGGTGCCCATGGTGTTGCAGGTACCCGCCGAGCGCGACATGCCGGCCTCGGCCGAGAGGAATTCGTTGAGGTCGATCTGGCCGGCCTTATAGGCCTCGTGCATCTGCCAGACGATGGTGCCGGCGCCAATGTCCTTGCCTTTGTGCTTGCCGTTGAGCATCGGCCCACCAGTGACCACGATCGCCGGCACGTCGCAGCTGGCGGCACCCATCAGCAGCGCCGGGGTGGTCTTGTCGCAGCCGGTCAGCAGCACCACGGCGTCCACCGGGTTGCCACGGATCGCTTCTTCCACATCCATGCTCGCCAGGTTGCGGGTGAGCATGGCGGTAGGGCGCAGGTTGGACTCGCCGCTGGAAAACACCGGGAACTCCACCGGGAAGCCACCGGCCTCCAGCACGCCTTTTTTGACGTGCTCGGCAATCTTGCGGAAGTGGGCGTTGCACGGGGTCAGCTCCGACCAGGTGTTGCAGATGCCGATGATCGGCTTGCCCTGGAATTCGTGGTCGGGGATGCCTTGGTTCTTCATCCAGCTGCGGTACATGAAGCCGTTCTTGTCGGCGGTACCAAACCATTGGGCGGAGCGCAGAGGGCGTTTGTTATCAGACATAAGCAGGACACCTAATTAGTATTACTATTTGTCGTTTTTAGGCTGACTCTAGCGGCTAAAAAGGCATCTGTGAAGGGTTGTTGTTTTAAATAGTAATACTATATGATCGATTCGCCAGGTTAGCGGTCTGCCAAAAAGCCCCGGCCAGGTGCTGTGCCCATTACAAGAACAATTGGAGACATCGCCATGATTCAGGAGCAGCGGCTCGTCCGCCTGATCACACTGAAACTCATCCCTTTTCTGGTTCTGCTTTACCTGGTGGCCTATGTCGATCGTTCGGCGGTGGGCTTTGCCAAGCTGCACATGGGCGCCGACATAGGCCTGGGTGACGCGGCATATGGCCTTGGCGCCGGGCTGTTCTTCATCGGTTATTTTCTTTTCGAAGTGCCGAGCAACCTGTTGCTCGACCGCTTCGGTGCACGTCGCTGGTTCGCCCGCATTTTGCTGACCTGGGGCGCGATCACTGTCGGCATGGCGTTTGTCACCGGGCCCAACGGCTTCTATGTGATGCGCTTCTTGCTGGGGGCCGCCGAGGCGGGCTTCTTCCCGGGGGTGCTGTACTACATCACCCAGTGGTACCCGGTGCGCCATCGCGGCAAAATTCTAGGCTTCTTCATTCTCTCGCAGCCGCTGGCCATGCTGATCACCGGGCCACTTTCGGGTGCGCTGCTGGGGCTTGAGGGCATCTACGGCCTGCATGGCTGGCAGTGGTTGTTCATCTGTATCGGTACCCCGGCAGTGCTGTTGGCCTGGCCCACCTTGCGCCTGCTGCCGGACGGCCCTGCCAAGGTGCGCTGGCTCAGTGACGAGCAACGCAACTGGCTGCAGGAGCAGTTGGCCAACGACCTGCGCGAGTTCGGCCAGACCCGCCATGGCAACCCGCTGCATGCCCTTAAAGATGGCCGGGTGCTGTTGCTGGCGCTGTTCTACTTGCCGATGACCCTGAGCATCTATGGCTTGGGCCTGTGGCTGCCAACGCTGATCCACCAGTTTGGCGGCAGTGACCTGGTCACCGGTTTTGTCTCGGCGGTGCCCTACCTGTTCGGCATCATCGGCCTGCTGATCGTGCCGCGAAGCTCCGACCGCCTGAACGACCGCTATGGCCATCTGGGCCTGCTGTACGCCCTGGGTGCCGTCGGCCTGTTCTTCAGCGCCTGGCTGACGGTACCGGTGCTGCAGTTGGCCGCGCTGTGCCTGGTGGCGTTCGCGCTGTTCTCCTGCACGGCCATCTTCTGGACGCTGCCGGGGAGGTTCTTCTCCGGTGCCAGCGCTGCTGCGGGCATCGCCTTGATCAACTCGATCGGCAACCTCGGCGGTTACCTGGGCCCGTTCGGCATCGGCGCGCTGAAGGAGTACACCGGGCAGCTGTCGTCGGGCCTGTATTTCCTGGCGCTGGTGATGCTGTGCGGGGTGCTGCTCACGGGCGTGGTCTACAACCGCCTGGAGCGCCGCCAGCGCCTGGCTTCCACGCGGGCGGCCGAAGCCTCCCGCTAACCTTTGCAACCGACAAGCGAGCACAAGCATGCGACTGATCCAATTCGAAACCGCCGCCGGCGCGCGCCGCGTGGGCGTGGTGGAAGGCGAGTACGCCCTTGAAGTACTGGGCGCCGCCAGCACCCGTGAGCTGGCCCTGCAGGCCATAGCCGCTGGCCGTGACCTGGCCTGCGAAGTGCAGGCCGCCGGGCTGGGCGAGCGCCATGACTACCTGGCCCTGCTGGCCGAAGGCCGCGTACTGCCACCGCTGGACCACCCGGACCCGGCCCACTGCCTGGTGACCGGTACCGGCCTGACCCACCTGGGCAGCGCCGCCACCCGCGACAAGATGCACCAGCAGCAAGCCGAAGGCGCCGTCACTGACAGCATGCGCATGTTCCAGTGGGGCCTGGAGGGCGGTCGGCCGCCAGCGGGCGAGGAGGGCGCGCAGCCGGAGTGGTTCTACAAGGGCGACGGCGGCATCGTCGTGCGCCCCGGCGCCGACCTGCCGCTGCCGGCCTTTGCCGAAGATGCCGGCGAAGAGCCGGAGCTGGTCGGGCTGTACCTGATCGGTACCGACGGCACGCCATACCGCCTCGGCTACGCCTTGGGCAACGAGTTTTCCGACCATGTGATGGAACGGCGCAACTACCTGTACCTGGCGCATTCCAAGCTGCGTGCCTGCAGCTTCGGCCCGGAGCTGCGCCTTGGGGCATTGCCGGCTCACCTGGAAGGTACCAGCCGCATCCTGCGCGATGGCCAGGTGCTGTGGAGCAAGCCGTTCCTGTCGGGTGAGCAGAACATGTGCCACAGCTTCGAGAACCTCGAGTTCCACCACTTCAAGTACGACCAGTTCCTGCGTGCTGGCGATATCCATGTGCACTATTTCGGCACCGCCACGCTGTCGTTTGCCGACGGCGTTCAGGCGCGCCCGGGCGATACCTTCGAGGTCAGCCTCGATGCCTTTGGCCAGCCGCTGCGCAATGGTATTGGCGCAGCGTCCGGGCAGCGTCGCCCAGGTGTAGTGAAAAGCCTTTGAGCGTGTTGCCGGTCAGTCGATGAAGTCGGGACGGCTGTGCGGTCCATCGCCGGCAAGCCAGCTCCCACAGGTACCGCGCAAACCTCAAGAATTTGCGCGGCCCCCTCTGCCCTGACTGACCGCTAGGCGCCACTGAGCCCTCATTCTTTGTTACAGGAGTCAACCATGTCTGGAAGCAACTTCATTGGCGGCCAGCGCAGCGCTGCCGGCAGCGTACGCCTGCAAAGCCTCGATGCACGCACCGGCGAAGCATTGCCGGTGGTCTTCACCCAGGCCACCCCTGAAGAGGTGGCCGCCGCCGCCCAGGCCGCCGAAGCAGCATTTGCCGAATACAACGCCCTGGCGCCAGAGCGCCGCGCGCAGTTTCTGGAGGCCATTGCCGACCAGCTGGACGCGCTGGACGATAGCTTCGTCGCCACGGTGTGCCGCGAAACTGCGCTGCCGGCTGCGCGCATCCAGGGCGAGCGTGGCCGTACCAGCAACCAGATGCGCCTGTTCGCCAAGGTACTGCGCCGTGGCGACTACCTGGGGGCGCGTATCGACCGCGCGCAGCCTCAGCGCCAGCCACTGCCACGCCCTGACCTGCGCCAGTACCGCACCGGCCTTGGTCCGGTGGCCGTGTTCGGCGCCAGCAACTTCCCGTTGGCGTTCTCCACGGCCGGCGGCGACACCGCCGCAGCACTGGCTGCCGGCTGCCCGGTAGTGGTCAAGGCCCACAGCGGCCATATGGCCACTGCCGAGCTGGTGGCTGAAGCCATCGAGCGTGCGGCGGTGGCGACCGGCATGCCCGCTGGCGTGTTCAACATGATCTATGGCGCCGGTGTCGGTGAAGCGCTGGTGCGCCACCCGGCGATCCAGGCGGTCGGTTTCACCGGTTCGCTCAAGGGCGGCCGTGCCCTGTGCGACCTGGCCGCAGCGCGCCCGCAGCCGATCCCGGTGTTCGCCGAAATGAGCAGCATCAATCCGGTGCTGGTGTTGCCTGCGGCGCTGCAGGCCCGCGGCGAGCAGGTGGCCAAGGAACTCGCCGCATCGGTGGTACTGGGTTGCGGGCAATTCTGCACCAACCCTGGGTTGGTCATCGGCATTGCCGGTGAAGCGTTCGGCACCTTCGTCGCGGCACTGGCTGCGCATATGGCCGACCAGCCCGCGCAGACCATGCTCAATGCCGGTACCTTGCGCAGCTATGCCAGCGGCGTACAACGCCTGCAGCAACACCCGGGCGTGCGCCATCTGGCCGGTGCCGAGCAGGTCGGCGACCAGGCCCGGGCACAGCTGTTCCAGGCCGATGTGAGCTTGCTGCTCAACGGCGACGAGCTGCTGCAGGAGGAGGTTTTCGGGCCTGCCACGGTGGTGGTCGAAGTGGCCGACGAAGCCGAACTGCGCCGCGCCCTGCAAGCCCTGCATGGGCAACTGACCGCCACCCTGATCGCCGAACCGGAGGACTTCCAGCGCTTTGCCGCGCTGGTGCCGCTGCTGCAGCGCAGGGCCGGCCGCCTGCTGGTCAACGGCTACCCGACTGGCGTCGAGGTGTGCGATGCAATGGTGCATGGCGGGCCTTACCCGGCCACCTCCGATGCCCGTGGTACCTCGGTCGGCACCCTGGCCATCGACCGCTTCCTGCGCCCTGTGTGCTACCAGGACTACCCGGATGCGCTGCTGCCCGACGCCCTGAAAAACGCCAATCCACTGGGCCTGCAACGCCTGGTCGATGGCCAGCACAGCCGTGATGCGCTGAGCTGAGGCAGGGTGCTAGCGCTGGCTCAAGGGCAGGGCTCCCAGGCATCCATTGCGATAGGGCCCGCGTAGGAGCGGCCAGCTCGCGGGCGCTTTGGCAGGAGATGCCGGGCTCGATGCGGAAGAGGGGGCCGGTTTTCACCTTGGTAGAAGGTAGTTTTGCCGACGGTGAATGCGGTTTCTTCGGTAGCCATCGTTTGATCTCCCTGAAGGTGAAGCTGCCTGGGCTGGCCCTATCGCCGGCAAGCCGGACTCCCACAGGTTTCACCAGGCGTCTGAGGGTCGTCTACAACCTCAGGGGCGGTGTTGTGCGAGAGAGCTAGCCCCTGAAAGAGCCGGGCCAGGCAGAGCATGATGAGGATTAATGCAGCGTCTGCGGGTCGGCTGGCTTTTGTATTTGGGCCAGTGCTGACTCAAGCAATTTGCGCAGGGCATCAAGCTCGTGCATCGAGGTCATGATCATCAAGGACACGGGTGCTTTGGGCTGCATCAACATCGCCTGTTGGGCAACTACCTCGGCGCAGAGCGCGTAGTCGGCAGCCATCATCAGCGTGTCTTCGAGGGAGTGGAGAACGTGGGGTGGATCGGGAACGATCTTCAACATGGTGTGGCTCCTGTCGTAGTGGAGCAACCACCAACCGCGGCTAAACGAATGGGTGGCAGCTGTACGCGGGTTAGCCGACCGGGACGTCAGGCACCCGGCGCACCCGAAGGTGCCCCACGCACAGCCGCCATAACGGCGCTAATGCCGATTGCTCGGTATTGCACGGCTGTAGTGTCCGACGATTTTTGGGCGGCTAACCCAGTCGTTGAGTGACAACGACGTGCCGAGACTAAAGTCCACTTTTTGCGTGCGCAACGGAAAACAGGCGGCGGCAGTATCTTTGGGAAATGCCCTACAAGAAAGCGGTCAAATCTGATTTTTCAGCTGCTCGATGTAACTGCTTGTAACCTGTTGGCAGTCAAAATTTAGCTCGCAGAAACTGAGCGTTGCCCAACGGCTCGAGCAAACCGTGACGCGTAACCCTGCATACAGCACTGACCACGGCCCGCAACGAGGCTTGGAGAGAGTCAGGCGAGCTTTCTCGAACCGATTACCGCTCAACACGGCCACGGCGAAGGGGATTGCTCGTCCTCGAGCTGATTCAGCAGCACCCGCACCATCATATTGAGGTGGTAGGACGCTACGACCATTCGGTGATCACCCAGCATGACGCCCGTATGGTTGAGATAACGGGCGCACTCCATCAGTTTCGACGCTTGTTCCTTGGCTTGCTGGGTAGGTATGTCAGGGGCGGCAGTGAACAGGGGGTTGGGGGCGATTGGGTCTTTTGGCATTGAACTGTTCTCCTGGCGGTCAGCGGAGGGCTGAGGTTGCTGGGGCCGCTAGGCGGCCCTTTCGCGACACAAGGCCGCTCCTGCGGCGGGGCGGCGTGGGCCTGCAGGTAGGGGTGTGTTTACGGGGTTTTCATCATGCCCAGCTCGGCATCGTCGAGCAGGGCCTTGGCCAGGGCGCAGAGGTAGTGCGAGGCCCACAGCAGCTGGGGCTTGTCTTCCATCAGGCCGTCGATGGTCAGGTCGCGGGCATAGCCCATCAGTTCCGAGGCCTGTTCGCGGGCGCTTTGGCAAGGGATGCCGGGTTCGATGCGGAACAGAGGGTGGGTCTGGTTTTCACCTTGGTAGAAGGTGGTTTTGCCAACGGTGAATGCGGTTTCTTCGGTAGCCATCGTTTGATCTCCCTGAAGGTGTAGCTGCCTGGGCTGGCCCTATCGCCGGCAAGCCGGACTCCCACAGGTTTCACCGGGCGCCTGAGGGTCGTCTACAACCTCAGGGGCGGTGCTGTGCGAGAGAGCTAGCCCGTGAAAGAGCCAGGCCAGGCAGATCATGATGAGGATTAATGCAGCGTCTGCGGGTCGGCCGGTTTCTGTATTTGGGCCAGTGCTGACTCGAGCAATTTGCGCAGGGCATCGAGCTCGTGCATCGAGGTCATGATCATCAAGGACACGGGTGATTTCGGCTGCATCAACATCGCCTGTTGGGCAACGACTTCGGCGCAAAGCGCGTAGTCGGCAGCCATCATCAGCGTGTCTTCGAGGGAGTGGGGATTGTGAGGCGGATCGGGAACGATCTTGAGCATGATGAAACTCCAACGTCGAACGGTGGAGCTACCACGGCCTTGCTGTCAAACAATGAGGTGGCAGCTGTACGCGGGTTGACAGACCGAGACGTTGGCACTCGGCGCACCAGAGGGTGCCCGCACGTACAGCCACCATAACAGTG